>JAFGMS010000055.1 GCA_016927375.1 Anaerolineae bacterium | reverse complement strand
AGCAATGATATAGCACAAAGTGACCCACAATTGCAAGAGTGGGTTGAGAAGGTGCAAGCAGCTACTACGCTGGCGATGCTGGTATTGACAGCACTACAGTTGGGACGAGCGGTGGCAGTCAAAGTCGTGGAGGGGATACTAGAATAGATTGGGCGAAGCGTCAGTGTGCGCACGGTCGGACTGTTAGTCCGACCTACATTAACCTGGACATTTTCATCTATTGAAGGCGCAGGCGCTAGCCCGGCATCGTAACTGCGACGAAGATAAGCTTCTCGATAGGCGCCCCTCAACATCTACATATGCCCGGTATTGACTGTATGATGTTTCTTAATTCAGATCGCCCATGTTATACTGATGGCTGGGACACACAGAAGGAAACAAGTCGGCATAAGAAACAACCAGTTGTTATACTGAGAGTGCTGTACTCCGGCGCAAGCCGGGGAAGTGTTTTTCTCTTGCAATACCGGTTCAGGAGACAAAACTCATGAGACACAAAGATTCGCGTTACGGTGTGAGCATTGGCCTGGGAGCAGCCCTGCTGATTTTATTGCTGCTCAGTCTGTTCGCGCCTGCAAGGCATGTAGCAACTGCGCAAGACACTCCAACTGAGCCGCCACCATCAGAAGAGGCCCCTACCCCAACAGCAGTACGTGTTCTTGAAATAGAATCGACCGTTGAGCTGGCCCCTGACGGCGATCTGAGAAATGACGGTGTTATAAATCCTGGAGATACAGTCACCTACACCATCAACGTTCACAACGCAAGCGATACCGCCTCCAGCCAGACAGATGTGGTGGTGCAATATGATCCTACATTTATCAGCGGCGTTGCAAACATATCTGACGGCGGCGTAGGCGGACAGGGAGAGGTTATCTGGAATGTCGCCAATATTGATGCCGGTCAAACAATAGACCTGAGCTTTGCGGCCACTCTGTTCGGAACTTTTCCACAGGGACGTACCCAGATAACAGGTACAGTGTTCGTGCGAGCAGGCGGAGCAGAGTTAGCCCGCTCAAGCGTACCCCCTATCGATGTGCTCGGTCCGAACCTGCAATTTGCCAATCCCCCCACTTATGAACTTGTCACGGATCTGGCTCAGAACGGACAATTCGATCCCGGCGATACCGTGCGTTTTATCATCTCTTACAGCAATACGGGGGGCGGCCCATCAAAAGATGTTTCTATAGTTGCAGATTATCCTGACGAACTGACACCTCAAATTGTCAGCAACCCCAATGATGCTCAAGACTCGGGGAGTTCTCTGACATGGCTGATCGGTTCTGTCCCGGCAGATGGCACGGTATACACCGTACAGTTCTCTGTTGCAGTCGCTGCCGAGTTCCCTCCCGGCACCACCATTTACAAGCTGCCTGTTGCTATTCGCAGCGGCACTACCTCACTAGACGATGATATAGTCAGTGTGCCCATCTCAGGCCCCAATTTGATAGCTGTTCCCCGCTATGAGCTGATAGCAGATGCTGCCGGCGACGGCATGGCCGACCCAGGAGATCAGATCCGGGTCACCATCCAATATGAAAATGTGGGGACCGAGCCGGTCAGCAACGTCGTGCTCACCAGCCACTTCACACCCGCGCAGTTCGAGATTACGCAGACCGAGCAGGATGCTGTTGTCGATCCGGAACAAGGAACGGTCACTTGGACATTGTCTTCTGTAGATATAGGGGCAAGTGGTGAGGTCAGCTGCCAAGCACAGGTTCGTGCTCGTTCCCAGAGCTTCGTCGCATTTGGCGTTGAAGTAACCGTTACCAGTGATCAGACAGAAACCATCAGCCGGCAGCTGCAAATCGCAACTATCGCGCCTGTGGCCGAGTCCGAAGCTTCTCCGACGCCATCATTCTCATCTGAGTTCCGCCCTGCTCAGGGAACAGGCCTGTTGACCTCAGTGTCCGTTGCCGTCCTGGTAGGTGTATTCCTGTGTCTGAGCCTGCTGGCACTCATCTATGTCGCCTCTCGCGTATTACCCGGCACGCCCGAAGAGCGCGAGGCGCTAGACACAGAAGAGGAACGTGTAGCCAATAGACGTCTGGTACGCGAGCTGGTCGAGGGAATCATCCTAACCGCTATCTTGTTCAGCGTCATGGTATTGGGCTTGCAGAATGCACTCGACAGAAACTCAATCAACTCGATCATCGCCGGTATCGTGGGATATGTAGCAGGCCGTGTGGCAAGCCAGAAGTAGGTGTCAGTCTACGTACATGCATCAATAGCCATATACAATTGGGATAGACAGGACGACATCTCCACGCAAACCTGTCTGTCCCATTGCCGTAGAATCTGCATAGGGTAGGCAAAGCGGATGGCCTCAGGTAAAATCAGGTGTTTATCAATATGCATTGACAAGTAGCTTTCCCGCCTGCTCCGCGGGCACGAAATCCTTGGAAGAAACATGGCAACCAACCTATCTGAAGACCTCACCAAACAATTGAAAATGCAGATCCAGCAGTTTACACCTTCGGTCACCGTACAAACTGTTGGCGAGGTCCTGGAGATCGGAGACGGCATCGCCCGTGTCTCCGGTCTACCCAATATCCGCAGCCAGGAGTTAGTCGAGTTTGCCAATGGCACACAAGGGGTAGCCTTCAACCTTGAAGCCGATGAAGTCGGTGTGATTATCATGGGTAAATACGCCGACATCTCTGAGGGCAGCCAGGTAACGGCCCTGGGGCGTGTCATCTCAGTTCCTGTCAGCGAGAATATGATAGGCCGGGTCATCGATCCGCTTGGGAACTCATTGGATGGAAAAGGTCCCATTACGGCAACAGACTACTTCCCGATTGAGCGCATTGCGCCCGGCGTTGTGGAACGCCGCAATGTCCATCGCCCCCTGCAAACAGGCATCATGGCAATCGACGCCATCACCCCCATTGGCCGCGGCCAGCGTGAATTAATCATCGGTGACCACCAGACCGGAAAGACTGCAATCACGATTGACACCATCATCAACCAGCACGACATGGGCGTCATCTGCATCTATGTCGCTATCGGGCAAAAGCTCGCACAGATCGCCCGAGTGGTAGCGACGTTGGAGAAGCATGGCGCGATGGAACACACCATCGTGTTAATTGCCTCAGCCGCCGATTCGGCCACCTTACAGTATCTGGCGCCATATGCCGGCTGCGCTATTGGCGAGTTCTTCATGGAACAGGGACGCGATGCACTGGTCATATACGACGATCTCTCCAAACACGCATGGGCTTATCGCCAGGTTTCATTACTCCTACGACGCCCACCAGGGCGCGAAGCCTACCCTGGGGATGTCTTCTATCTACACTCGCGCTTGCTTGAACGTGCTGCTCAGTTGTCCGAAGAACGAGGCGGTGGGAGTCTGACGGCCCTCCCAATCATCGAAACGCTGCTGGGTGATGTGTCAGCCTACATTCCAACCAACGTGATCTCGATCACAGATGGTCAGATTTACCTGGAGAGCGACCTTTTCTACGCCGGCATCCGCCCAGCGATCAATATCGGACTCTCGGTCAGCCGCGTTGGAGGAGATGCTCAACACCAAGCAATGAAGATGGTGGCCAGTCGTCTGCGCCTGGACATGGCACAATACCGCTCTCTGACGGCTTTTGCTCAGTTCGGTTCTGGCCTTGATAAGACAGCACAAGCTCAGCTTGACCGTGGCATGCGCCTCACCGAACTGCTCAAACAACCCCAATACGAGCCCATGCCCGTAGCAACCCAAGTACTGGTTCTTTACGCCGGGACTCGTGGTTATCTCGATCACATCCCCATCACGCGTGTGCGTGAATGGAAGATAGCATTTCTTCAGTACATCTCTAATCAACATGCAGAGATTATCGCAGAACTGAATAAGAAACTCGCTTTGGACGATGACATCGAAAAACGCCTGCAGACCATCATTCAAGAGTTTATGGCTATCTGGAATTGAGCCAGAACATACAGTGAGAGAAGATGATATCTGCACGTGAGATTCGGCGGCGAATTCGAAGCGTCAAGAATATCGCCAAGGTTACCGGTGCCCTAGAAACCATCGCTGCGTCGAGGGTTCAGAAAGCACAGAGCCAGGCATTGGCAACTCGTGCCTACGCAGAGGCTGCACTCGGCATAATGAGAGATATAGCCAGATATCAAAGAGGGCCTATATCGCATCCCTATCTGGATGAACGCGCGACGGTGAAAGCAATTGCTGTTGTGCTGATGACCAGTGACCGAGGGCTGGCCGGTCCCTACAACTCCAATATTCTTAGGACAGTTATAGAGTTTGAGGCGCGGCAGCCTGTACCTGTTCACTATATCACGATCGGCCGCAAAGGCCGTGACATGATGCTGCGGCGCGGCGCAACTGTCGTCGCAGAGTTTACCGACCTGCCAGCCAGCCCATCGATTCTCGATATTACGGTTATTGCGCGAACGGCAATCGACGATTTCTTAAGTGGAGAGGTCGATGAAGTGCACTTAGCTTATACGCGTTTCATCCATGCCCTGCAGCAGGATCCACATATCCAAATGCTGTTGCCTTTCCAACCAATTGATGGTGAAAAAAACAAAGATGGCGTCCAAGGCGATCGGCAAACACTACCGGCAATCTATACCTATGAGCCTAACCCAGAGGATGTTTTGCGGGGTGTTCTGGCTCGTTTCACCGAGCTACAGATCTTTCAGGCGTTACTGGAGGCATTGGCAAGTGAGCACACCGCCCGGATGATCGCTATGCAAAACGCGACCGAAAATGCGAAATCCCTGGTCGACGAGCTCACACTCAGCCTCAACAAAGCTCGCCAACTGGCCATCACCAACGAGATACTGGATATCGTTGGTGGTGCTGAGGCATTGGCGTAAGATGTTCAAGGCCAAGATGCCCAATCCCTATGAGGTGACAAAATGCCTACACAGCGGAGTAAAGGAAAAGTCGTGCAGGTTTTGGGCGCAGTAGTTGACTGCGAGTTTCCACCAGACAAGATGCCTGACATACACGAGGCCATTGAGATACCCCGTCCTGCTCAGGCCCCCCTGGTACTGGAGGTCCAAACCAATCTAGGGGACAACCGTGTACGAGCCATCGCGATGGACTCGACTGACGGTTTACCCCGGGGCGTTGAGGCTATTGCCACTGGTGCCCCAATCCGTGTACCGGTAGGGGCCTCATCGTTGGGGCGAATATTCAATGTGTTAGGACAACCCATCGATGGGAACGGCCCTGTGAACGCGGCCGAATTATACCCCATTCATCGACCACCCCCTTCCTTTGACGAACAGTCTACTGTAACCGAGGTCTTCGAGACTGGGATCAAGGTCATTGACCTGATTGCCCCATTTACAAAAGGTGGAAAAACTGGTATTTTTGGCGGCGCGGGTGTCGGCAAAACCGTTGTGATCATGGAATTAATTCGCTCAATTGCCACCGAGCACGGCGGATATTCAGTGTTTGCCGGGGTAGGCGAGCGCACCCGTGAGGGGACGCAGCTCTACAACGAGATGGTTGAGAGCGGCGTACTGGAAAAAACCGTCATGGTATTCGGACAGATGAATGAGCCTCCCGGCGTGCGGCTGCGAGTAGCACTCTCGGGTTTAGCCAACGCTGAGTACTTCCGAGATGAAGGTCGTGATGTACTGCTCTTTATTGACAACATTTTTCGATTTTCGATGTCAGGCTCAGAAGTGTCAGCACTGCTAGGTCGTATGCCCTCCGCAGTCGGCTACCAACCTACTCTGGCTGCGGAAATGGGCGAGCTGCAAGAAAGGATCACCAGCACCCATAGAGGCTCGATCACTTCAATGCAGGCTGTCTATGTGCCGGCTGATGATTATTCTGACCCTGCTCCGGTTGCAACCTTCACCCATTTGGACGCCACCATCTCATTGGAGCGTTCCATTTCTGAGCAAGGTCTCTATCCTGCCGTCGATCCACTGGCCAGCACCAGTCGCATCCTTCAGCCGGATATCGTTGGGGAAGAGCACTATAACACGGCAAGGGAAGTGCAGCGTGTTTTGCAACGGTATCATGACCTACAGGACATCATTGCCATCCTGGGCCTTGATGAGCTATCAGAAGAGGATCAGCTGATTGTCATCCGGGCACGCAAGATTCAGCGTTTTCTCTCACAGCCAATGTTTGTTGCGTCCCAGTTCACAGGACGCGAGGGACGCTATGTTTCTATCCGAGATACTGTGCGTGGTTTTCATATGATCCTCAGTGGTGAGCTGGACGAGATTCCAGAGCAATTCTTCTACATGGCTGGGCAGATTGAGGATGTCGTTGAGCGCTATGAACGTGGAAGCATGGATTGAACGACCATCGATTTCACAAGAAGAAACAAGATCGTGCAATGGGCAAGGTATATGACTAATGCCGTTTACCTGTGAAATCATCACACAGGAACGCCTGGTGTTCAAAGAAAGCGGCATCGTAAGCGTAACCGCTCAAGGAGCTGAGGGCGAACTGACAATACTCTCGCGCCACACCCCATTGATCACGACCTTGGATTATGGGGAAGTCCGAGTACGCAAAGAAAACGCCGAGGAAGTCTTCGCAATCGGAGGGGGCATCCTACAGGTTGCGGAAAACCATATGGTCATCCTGGCCGATTCGGCAGAACGCTCCGACGAGATAGATATTGAAAGAGCCGAGGAGGCGCGCCGGCGTGCCCGAGAGATCATGGAAGAGGGAGCACCTGCAGACCCGGCAGCAGTAGCTGCACTGGAAGCAGCCATCAAGCGAGCCGATATTCGAATGAAAGTCGCCAGACAACGCCGCCAACAACGTGGCTCTGGCATAGATGAACAAACAACACAATAGACTGGACCGCATCAGGAGGACTTTCCTGACGACGTTGCAACCCTGTGACTGGTAGACGACCGCCTGGGCCGTACCGGAAACCCGGGCGCTGCGTTTGCTACATGAGGAGGAATTATGTTTTCAAGGAAGCTCGGCATTGACCTGGGAACCGTCAATGTCACCATTGCCGAACGCGAACAAATCCTGCTTCACGAACAAGCTGTAGTTGCTATTACAGTTGCAGAAGAACGGATCGTCGCTATCGGGCAGGAGGCACGCGAGATGTATGGACGCACTCCGGAGACAATTGAAGTAATGCGTCCCATGCGCGATGGCGTGATCGCCGACTATGAAGTCACAGAGGCCATGCTTCGTTACTTCGTTGATAAAGTGATGGGAGGCGTACGCCTATTTAAGCCAACTGTCATGATCACTGTCCCCTATGGTGTCACCAGCGTTGAGAGACGTGCTGTCCATGAGGCCGCTATTCAGGCGGGTGCACGTGAGGCGCGCCTAATCCCAGAACCCCTGGCGGCTGCCATCGGTGCAGGTCTACCTGCCGATACGCCGACAGGGAACATGATCGTCAATCTCGGCGGCGGCACAAGTGAAGCCGCGGTTGTTGCTATGAACGGCATTGTAACCGCTGCCTCCGAGAGGATAGGTGGAGCCCGCTTAGATGAAGCTATCGGGAACTATATACGCAAGAAATACAACCTGGTTATTGGCGATGTAACAGCCGAGCTGGCAAAGATCAACATCGGGGCCGCTACAGACGTGGGCGAAGAGTTGCGGATGGACATTCAGGGACGCGATCAAGTTGACGGTCTCCCCAAGATGATCACGCTCAGCACGTCAGAAATCATTGAGGCAATAGCGGAACCGCTATCTATGATCGCAGGAGTGGTCAAGCGCGTACTGGAAAGAACACCCCCTGAGCTTTCCTCAGATATCATCGACCGCGGGATGGTTCTTACAGGCGGGACTGCTTTATTAAAAGGGATCGATCACTACATAACCCGGGAGACCAACGTGCCAGCCTTTCTTGCTGATGATCCGGTTGGTGCAACAGCGCTTGGGGCCAGCCGTGGTCTTGAGAGGCTCGATATGTTGCAGCGCTCCGTGCCCGATCTGTAAGATCGCCCGAAGTATGACACTAAAAAGGATGCTGTCTTATATAAGACAGCATCCTTTTCCTATCCCAACGGATCTAAAGTGGTATCTCCGTGGTCAGACAGGTAGATCCAGATAATAGACCATTCGTTGGAGATGGATCACCGGATCGATGTATTGAACACAAATACCGTCCGGTACCAATAAGGTAATGGGAGCGTAATTCAGGATGGCCTGAATGCCGGCCTGTACCAGTATATCAGCTACATCCTGTGCTTCATCGCCAGGAGTAGAAAGCATCGCCACCTTGATACATGCCTCTCTGATCGTCTTCTCCATCACAGCAGCATCCAGGACTTCAAATTCCCCGATGCGCTGCCCGATCTTAGCAGGATCATTGTCAAAGAGATGCGTAATACGAAACCCCCTATTGACAAAGCCCTTGTAGTGAGCTAGAGCGCGTCCCAAATCCCCCACACCAATCAAGGCAACTTGCCACTCACAATCAGTGTGCAGAATTCGCTGAAGCTCAGCGATTAAAGTCGAGATATGGTATCCGGTTCCCTGCTTACCAAACTCGCCAAAAAGAGAAAGGTCTTTTCGTATCTGTGCAGAACTGATGCCGAGCCGCTGGCCAAGCACATGAGATGATGTAAAGGCAAGGTTTTCTTGTTGAAGCCGATTCAATGCTCGCAAATAGAGAGGAAGCCGCCCGATCACAATATCCGGTATATCGGTTCGAACCATGTTGGCAAGGCCCTCCTGGACAGGTTATCACAGATTGTGACATAAGGCACACCTCAGAAAAGCAATCATACCATACGGGTGATCGGCCAGCAACTCGTACCAGATAGTCGGGTCGGCCATGCCGAATTGGGTGATGATGAGGGGTGTAGCACATACCACAAAACGTCAACCTGGTTACCTGTTACTATTTGGTATTGCAGCTGATGTTCGACACCCACTTTCGAGGTCGTCTCCTCCCGGCACCCGGGTTTGACACCACCTGTACAGATCGCTATCATCGGGCATTATTGATTTCAAAACGATACCACCGGACAACAACACGCAATGGACCAAGCACTTCAGGACGCACGAGATAGTATGATCGAAGGGTTGGGACAACTCACCGACTTTTTCGGTTTTAACCCTGTGATGGGCCGCCTCTATGGGGCTTTGCTGATGAGCCCTGAGCCACTTTCTCTGGATGAACTGGAGGCGATCGTAGCCAAGTCCAAGGCTAGTGTTAGCATGTACATGCAATCACTTGAACGCTGGGGAATGGTGCGCCAGGTATGGGTCAAAGGTGATCGACGCAAATTCTATTCAGCCGAGGGAGACCTGTGGAAGATCATCACCTACATCCTTGAAAGCAGGGAACGACGTGAGGTCGGTGTCGCGCTGAAAGTTATGGCCGAAAACACCAGCGCCCTGGAAAAGGCAAAAAAACACCTGGACGAGAATGAGTGTGCTCTAGCGGACCATTATCTAGTGCAGATCAGAAATTTGCAATCATTTTTCCAGTTTGCTCAGCTGGTTCTTGAGATGTTACTGGCTCGCAGCGATCCCCCTACCCCGGACGACCTAGCAGCTTCGAATATGGACAAATAGCCCAAACTGCTTCGTCAACAACTCGATCTTATAGGAATTTCCTTTTGCAAATGACGGTCGCTTGTGCACGAGTGGATTCCCGCTTTCGCGGGAATGACAGGCAGCCCGGCAGCGTGGATGTACTGGACAACAAGACAGGTGCCGATTGGATAATTGCCTGGTCGTTGCAACAATCTGT
>JAFGMS010000442.1 GCA_016927375.1 Anaerolineae bacterium | reverse complement strand
TGGGCATCCGGGTGATGAGAGCAAGACATGAGCGAAGATAAGGTAACATTCATCCTGGTTCGTCATGGGCAAACCGAGTGGAACCGCATCGAGCGCTTCCGCGGGCGGGCCGATGTGCCGCTCAACGAGACTGGACTGGCGCAGGCCGAGGCTACCGGCAGGCATGTAGCCGGCCAGTGGCAGCCGGCGGCTGTCTACTCCAGCCCGCTCGCCCGCGCGGTGAAGACCGCCGAAACGATTGCCGGCCATTTCGACTTGCCTGTGCAGACACATCCAGACCTGATCGACATCGACTACGGCCAGTGGCAGGGGCTGACGCCGGATGAAGCGCGAGCGCGCCGGCCGGAACAGGTCGAGCAGTGGTACAACAGACCGGAACAAGCGCGTATCCCCGGTGGTGAGACGCTGGGTGACTTGCGTGCTCGCGCCATGAAAATGGTGAAAGAGCTGATAGACCGGCATTCAGGGCAGACGATTGTCCTGGTCGGCCACACCGTCATCAACCGCGTCATTCTGCTGGGCGTGCTGGGCCTCGGCAATGATCGCTTCTGGCATCTCCGGCAGGATACCTGCGCTATCAACGTATTTGAAGCCGAAATGAATGACTTTGTGCTCGTATCACTCAATGACACCTGCCATTTACGAGCATAGCGGTGACACGCGGGTACATGGCGATGGGTTAACCCCTGGTAGCACTTACTCAAGCCACTTTTGTCGCCGAATCAGGCTCCACGTAGAATACCTCGTCGTCGTAGGCAATGAGCTCAGCATAACGTCCCCAGTTGATCAGCGTTTCCATCTGGCGCGCGACTTCCTCCGGAGCAAACTCCAGCTCCAGCGCGGTTTCCACCACTTTGGCATTAAGCTGCTGGCTGCCGGCAGCGCGCAGAAGCGTCATTAACCAGCGGAACAGTGGTAGCCGCCGCAAGCGGGTTGCCAGGATATCCTTGCGGCCCAGGATGCTGGCCTCGGCAAAAGCCTCTCCCAGCGGGGTGATGGTGATGTCACCCTGAGCGACGGTCGCAAATCCAAGCAGCTCAGCCGCATCGGTGAGGCGCAGCAGACTGTCAGAGTCCAACCGCAGCTCCTCGGCCACAATGTAGATATCGAACTGGTCGCCGGGGGACTCCTCTAGCCATTCCAGGATCGCCATCAGCTCGTTGATGCTGGCGTGGGGTAGCGCGCGGGTATGGCCGGGCTCACCCGGCGCGGTGCCCAGCTCGACATGCTCAGGCTCGGTGTGTCCGGCCAGAATGCCGTAGACGTGGTCTACCATAGCAGTGAACGGAGGAGACTTGCGATTGCGCGGGTAAGGTAGCTCGATCGGCAGATCGGCCACAACTCGCCCCGGCGCCTTGTCCATCACGACCACCCGATCGGCCATGAAGATTGCTTCCTCGATGTTATGGGTGACCATCAGGATCGCTTTGGTTGGGATATTCCCTCCCGTCCACAATTCCAATAGCTCGCCACGCAGGGATTCAGCGCTCAGCATGTCGAGCGCCGAGAACGGCTCATCCAGGCAGAGCAGCTCCGGCTCTACGGCCATCGCGCGGGCAAACCCTACTTTTTGCCGCATCCCGCCTGACAGCTCACGAGGGTAGGCCGTCTCGAAGCCGTCCAGTCCCACACGGTCGAGTAGATCGACCGCGCGAGGCGTCCGCATCTTATCCGGCAAGCCGCGTGCTTCCAGCGCCACTTCGACGTTCTGGAGCACCGTCAGCCAGGGAAACAACGCGAACGTCTGGAAAACAATGGCTGCCTGTGGGTTAACCCCTTGCAATGGCTTGCCTCGATAGATCACCTGTCCTGTGGTAGGCTTCTGGAGCCCTACGACGATCCGTAGCAGCGTGCTCTTGCCGCAGCCCGAAGGCCCCAATAAGGCCACGAATTCGCTTTCTCGAATCGCCAGATTGATGTCCTGTATCGCCATAAAGCGGCGAGAGCCACGGCCGTAAGCCTGGCTGATATCGTCGAGCTTGACCAGCACTTCATTCTGTTCCATTATCACTTACTCCATTCGAAAACGATCTTCGGCCAGTTGGTACAATCGCCGCCAGAAAATGCGGTTGATAGCAACCACGACCAGCACCATCGTCAGCGTCGAAGCCAACAGCAGCGGATAGTTACCATTCGCGGTGGCCTGCGCGATGAGCGAGCCGATGCCGGTGGTGAGAAGCGTCTGCCCGCCAAATTCGACATACTCGGCCACGATGCTGGCGTTCCAGGCCCCGCCGCTGGCAGTAATGCCTCCGGTGACAATGGCGGGGAACAAGGCCGGCAGAATCAGTGTACGCCAGTGCTTCCACCCGCGCAGTCCTAACAGCCGTGTCGTGTACTTCAAATCCTGCGGGATGGCAGAAGCCCCGGCGATGACGTTGAACAGCAGGTACCACTGTGTTCCCATCAGCATCAGTGCGACTGCTGCCAGGTTCAGCCCGCCGGGCAGGCTCAGTACCAGCAGCAGGAAGACCGGAAATAGCGCAGTGGCAGGCACGGAGGCTGCAATCTGTACGATGGGCTGCGCGATGGCTGCCAGCCGGGGGTTCAGCCCAATCGCAACCCCCAATGGAATCGTCCAGGCCAGGGCAAGCACCAGGGCCGCCATCACTCGCAGCAGCGTCGCACCCACCCCCAGGCCGATCTGTCCCCATGCTGTGAGCGGCAACCCTACCAGCATGTGACCTGCTCGCAACGCACCATAGGCCAGCCCGATCGCTACCAGCCCACCTGCCGCCCACATGAGCCAGCTAGTGCGGCCATTGGTATCCTGAGCCGGGCCCGAAGGAGGAAACAGACGCAGCATCAGCCTGCTCATCGCCCCTGTGACAGGGTTCCATAGGGCCCTGACCAATGACTCTAAGACCCGTGATCGAGATATCAGATCGTAGAACCACGAAGTAGGGGGATGATCGTTTTCGGCCATCCCAACCTTGAAGCGATCGGACCACGCCAGTAAGGGGCGCCAGATCAGCTGATCCAGCAATACGATCACCAGGATCAGGGTTCCCAGCCCCCAGGCAATCGCGCGCCATTCTCCCTGGCCGGCGGCTTCTTTCAGGTATCCGCCCAGGCCGGGCAGCCGAAAGTCCCGGCTACCGACTGTAAAGATCTCGGCTGCCATCAAAAAGAACCAACCACCTGCCCAGCTCATCATGCTGTTCCAGATCAGGCTCAGCGCGGCGAAGGGCAGCTCCAGCGTCTTGAGACGCATCCAACCATTGAATTGGTAGATGTCACTGGCCTCGCGCAGCTCTTTGGGGATGGTGATCAGCGATTGATACCAGGCGAACGTCATATTCCATACCTGGCTGGTAAAGATCAGCACGATGGAGCCTAGCTCGATGGCAATTCCTTCCGGCAGAATGGCGGTCAGACTAAGCACGACGACGGGCAGGAAAGACAGTATGGGGACGCTCTGAAGGACGTCCAGCAAGGGCATGAGCACGCGCTCGGCTTTATGGTTGTACGCTGCGACGTAGCCGTAGACCAATGTGAAGAGGATCGACAAGGCGTAGGCAGCGGCCATTCGCCCCACCGAAAAAGCGGCGTAGAGAGGCAGTCGCGCCGGTTCCAGTGACAGGGTTGGACGCTCGATCACTTCGGGCGCTGCAAGTGCAAGCTGCACACCCGCATAGATCAATACAGCAATACCTAAGATAATGACAATATCTGCCCAGCTAAATGGGCGCTCGGAACCTTGAAACTTAAAGAGCCGGGTTGGTTGCATCTTGTCATCCTATGAGAGCGAATGCCGGAAAAGCCGAACCGTCGGAGAACCTCGGCAGTCAGATCGATACCCGACCCGGTTTTCGCCTCGCTCTACTGAGGAACAGCAGCGAGCCGGTTTCCTAACAGCTTATCGCGCCGTATGCGTTGAAACGCGATATCGAGCTACCGCCATTCTGTCTTCTGGTAACCCAGGGTGTTTGTAATTGCGTATGGCTTATTTGTTTGATGCTGCAATATGAGATCGTGGCGCTGCTCCTTGTGAGAAACCCGGATGATGGAGCGCCACAAAGAGGTCAACCACAGGAGAGACTAGCCGAGGCGCCCTCCTACCAACCGATCCGGTGGGGTAGTATGTTGACCGGGTAAGTCATCCATTTTGCTTGCTTGACACTCATCATCGAACAAGATATTGAAATTATAACCTTTTAGATTCGTGAGATGGTATAGTTTGGTCAGCTTTTAGGCAGAGATCGTAGTTTAGAATCATGGGCAAGTCTCCTTTGGTCAAGGGATACCTCAGTGTTGACCGATTATCGAGAACGACATTCGGAGACCGAATATACCCCTCTTAGATCTACGGGATCTGTTGCTTAAGATAGGGCAGGAATATGAGGAGACATCGTCTACTCGCCGGGTAGACTCATGCATTTATGAATTTTTCCGTAGCGTATATTTTTCCGGAAAAAATGTCGTCAGGCGGTCTCCGGCAGGACACCTGCGCTATCAACGTATTTGAAACCGCAAGGAATAACTTTGTGCTTGCATCACTCAATGACACTTGTCATTTACGAGCATAGTGTGGGTGTGACGCGTGGGTACGTGAAGAGGGTGCATCCAGAAGTTGTCAGCAACTTCATTGACAAACCCGAAAAATGTGATACACGCGACCAGGACACGGACAGCAAGACGAAGGGAGTACACGCGGAGGATGGGCGGACTCTGATTGGACTTTGCTTGGGATGTGAACGTTGAGACCTCGCTCCAGCTCTGGAGTACCCCCGTTACCAAAAAAACTGTCTGATAGATTTTGGATGCACCCCGTGGAGCCGTGGAGATGGGAGATCGACAAAACAGTTTGAGCCGGATATAATTCGACCTGATAAATTGGCGATGAGGCTCGCCTCACTGTCCTGATTGAATCGGACTAATGGCCTCTACCCAGCCCTCTGCGTAAGCACGGCTGTGTAGAGGTCTTTTTGTTAAACAAGGTTATTACGATGCCTCTACAGGAACTTATTCGTCGTCTCATCGATATCTTAGCGCAGCAGGAAGGGTTACCCCCCACGCTCCTGGAGCGCAGCCGCGAGCTGCAAGAGCGGCTGGCATCCGGCCGGCTTCACCTGGCAGTGCTCGGCCAGTTCAAGCGCGGCAAGAGCAGCCTGATCAACGCGCTGCTGGGCGCGGAAGTCCTGCCGCAGGGAGTTCTGCCCGTCACGCTGATCCCCATCTTCCTGCGCTACGGCAGCCGGCCCGAAATACAGGTGGCGTTCGAGGATGGACGCACGGAGATCCATCCGCCCGCGTCTTTGAAAGGCTTTGTCTCAGAGCTTGAGAACCCCCGCAACCAGAAAGGTGTGCAGCAGGTC
>JAFGMS010000441.1 GCA_016927375.1 Anaerolineae bacterium | reverse complement strand
TACGGACGATTGTGCAATACTCAATCAGCCAAGGAGTGCTCCCTGTGCTTGGAACAACACCATACTGGGGGTCCAGATCGTCCATCCACCGAGCGTTGCACTTCTCGGCTGGATACAGATTTCCGCCGCAACCATCCTCGTTGAAGACGATCAGAACTGGAACTCGCTGTGTTACCTTCAACGAGGATGGGGCGTAGCTCTTTCTCCTGCGCCGAGGCTGTGGTTTGTGACGCGGTTCGCATAAGAACACAGCAATCCATCATGGGGGATATCGTAGCTGTGAGCTGACCTCATCATATGGCTGGCGGCGCAAAGCTCGTTTTGGACAGCTGAGATCCACCTAATGCAAAGAAACCCTCGGCCTCAGTCAGGTGTTACTGGGGGGGGATTGGTAGGTCTGTACCACAATCCGAAGGTACAGTTGTACACCCACCTGCTGACCATCTGCGGTTTGTAGCTGCCACATGGCAACATGTACCCCAGGTTCCATTGGAGCGGTCATGCGGATCGAGATATCGACTGTGTCACCTGCTTTGGTCGATGGCACGGAGATTTCCTCCTCTTCGGCCATCTGGGTTCCCCATAAGAATACCAATACAATATTACTGCTGGCCCAATTGCAATTGCCTGCATTCTCGACGCGCCAGGTCTTGGTGAAAGTTTCGCCGGGTTCTACCACGGTGTCATCCGGGATAGTTACGTCTTCGACAAACAGGGCTTCCAGGACACATTCGCGCGTCGGGGTTGGGGTTGGAAGATTCGGCGAAGTTGCACTGACAGGTGACTTAGCGGTGCCGGTTGTGATGGTTGCCAAAGAGATAGGCGTAATAGTTACGGGTGTGACCGTTGGCGTCACGGGTCCAGGTGTCGGAGTGCTAATCGAGCCCAGGATAGGAGCCGCTAACTCTTCGGTGGTTGATGGTAGTGTAGGGGGGACGAACAGCGTGGCAGTAGGGGTGATATCCGCTGGCGCAGGTGCACACCCGGCAAACAATGCGCCAATTAGTACAACCAGGCAGAAGAGAGTTTCAATCCCTTTATGATCCATAGAGTGAAGTTTACTCCACAAACTGAAAAGGCGCCTTGTTTTTATACACGAACCGCCCGTCCGCTTGCTCTGTCCCAGCGATGCAACTCGCGCACAGTCAGGCTGATATTTGCCATTGTCGGCCGGTGTGCGGCATATTATAGTCTCTGCGGCTATACTACGAGTGTAGTCTTTATTCAACATATATCCAGCCGCCTCGTAAGTTCTTGAGGATAAGAAAATATGACAGACTTTCTTAGTGTTCGCGATATATCGGCGGACGACTTTAGCACTATAGTTGATCTAGCTATCGAGATCAAGCGAGATCCTGCGCCCTGGAGTGACAAGCTAAAGGGCAAGACGTTGGGGATGATCTTCCAGAAAACGTCGACCCGAACGCGTTTCTCCTTTGAGGCGGGCATGACCCAGCTGGGTGGGCATGCTATCTTTGCCCAGGCACAGCATACCCAAATAGGCATAGCAGATATGACGGATGAGGGTAAGGTCATATCGCGCTACGTTGATCTGATCATGGCCCGCATGGTAGCCAATCGCGACCTAGTTGCCCTGGCTGAGGGTTCCGAAGTGCCGGTGATTAACGGCTGTGATGAGCGTTACCATCCGGCCCAGGCACTCACCGATCTCGTGACTATCAAAGAAGCACTGGGGCGCACTGAGGACATCAAGATTGTCTACGTTGGCATAGCTAACAATGTCAGCAACTCGCTATCAATGGCCAGCGTCTATTCCAAAGCGCGCTTTGTATTGTGCGTTCCGGAGTTCGATCCGCCGGCTGTTGACGAGGAGCAGTTGGACATTTTGCAGGCCTCCGGTCGTTATGAGCAAATCGACGACCTGGCTGCGGCGATGAAAGACGCCGATGTAGTCTACACCGATACCTGGATCAACATGGAGTATTTTGATGACCCAGTCTTTGCTGAGGAGAAGAAGCGACGCATTAAGACCTTCAAGCCCTATCAGGTCAACGAAGCTCTCTTAAAGCTCTCAGGCCGCAGGACACTTGTCATGCACTGCCTTCCAGCTCACAAAGGATACGAGGTCAACAAGACAGTACTCTATCATCCTGACTCGGTAGTCTTTGACCAAGCTGAGAACCGTCTTCACGCCCAAAAGGCCCTGATGCTGTGGCTACTGGGGGAATGCTAGGATCATTGTATGTTTGATTCGAAAACACTGATAGATTTGGAAGAACGCCTCGGCGCGCACAATTATCATCCTCTAGATGTGGTCTGTTCGCATGCCGAGGGAGTATGGATATATGATGTTGAGGGAAACAGGTACCTAGACTGCCTCAGTGCCTACTCGGCCGTCAACCAGGGGCATTCACATCCACGGATCGTGCAGGCGCTGGTCGAGCAAGCCGGCCGGCTGGCGATCACCTCGCGGGCATTTCGCAATGATAGATTGCCACTTTTCTACAAAGATCTTCTCGATCTCATCGGCTACGAGCGTGTGCTGCCGATGAATACCGGCGTAGAGGCAGTCGAGACGGCTATCAAGGTGGTCCGCAAATGGGCTTACAAGATCAAGGGCGTTCCTCGTGATCGGGCCGAAATCATCGTCGCTGAAGGGAATTTCCATGGCCGGACTACTACCGTCGTTTCATTTTCCACCGAGCCACAATACCGGGATGACTTTGGACCCTTTGCGCCTGGCTTCGTAATCGTTCCTTTTGGCGATGCTGATGCCGTTGCTGAAGCAGTTACCCCCAATACGGCCGCCGTCTTGATCGAGCCGATTCAGGGTGAGGCAGGCGTGGTAGTTCCTCCTGAAGGTTATCTAAGGGATATCCGCCAGCTGTGTGACGAACACAAAATCCTCTTCGTTGCCGATGAAATTCAGACCGGGCTGGGGCGCACCGGCAAGCTAATGGCCTGCGATCACGAGGACGTTCGCCCCGATATGCTCATTCTGGGCAAAGCCCTAGGTGGAGGCGTTTACCCCGTCTCAGCAGTGGTGGCCTCAGATAAGGTTCTGGGGGTTCTTGGCCCTGGCGAGCATGGCTCTACTTTTGGCGGTAATCCGCTGGCGGCGGCAGTCGCCCAGGCCGCCCTTCGGGTAATTGTAGAAGAGAAACTGGTCGATAATTCGGCTAATATGGGGCAGTATTTCCGAGAGCACCTGGAGGAAATCAACAGCCCGCACATCGATCATATCCGTGGAAAAGGGTTGCTGATTGGAGTTGTGCTTAAGCCGGATGCCGGCGGTGCGCGCCGCTTCTGCGAGGCGCTTCAGCAGCGTGGCATCCTGACCAAGGAAACGCACGAGCACGTTATTCGCTTTGCACCTCCGCTGATCATCGACCAGGCTACCATTGATTGGGCAATTCCCATCGTCCGTGAGGTGCTGCTGACACCTTAGCGTGTGATAGATAGAAGCAGCGGGCAACACTTATTGTCTGCTGTATACCCTCATGGTAAAATCACTGCGTGTTGGGGAGTGGCCAAGTGGTAAGGCACCGGCCTTTGGAGCCGGGTATCGAAGGTTCGAATCCTTCCTCCCCAGTCTGACAGGAACTATCTCGAACTCTCAATAGAGGCGAATAAGTACATCGAAATGGTAAGTTTCCCTCGCCGCAACAAACTCGATGGACTTCTCCGCCAGGTAGGAGAGGACGCACGAGATGGTTTCTTTTTTTACGCAATACCGCTAAAGTCACCCTGATGAAAGAGGTAGCAGCGAGAGCGAACCACTTATCGCTCAAAACAACCATGATGAGCCAATTTGAGTGGGTCACCGGCTCGATAGAAGCCTCGAAGATGGCCTGATCAAAGCGGCTCAGACATCTACTGCGCAAGGTCGGATTGCTGAGGTGTTCCCGAATGAACCGCAACGGCCGACTGGCTACTGACATGCCCCCTGCTAATGTCTGCGCTTTCTTGTC
>JAFGMS010000440.1 GCA_016927375.1 Anaerolineae bacterium | reverse complement strand
TCTTCGTTCCAGATCCGTCGATCCTTCGTCGATCCTTCGTTCTGAAGCACAAGGAGCCTCTCCTGCCCATTCTGGCTGCTCAGGAAAACTTGACATTGTCAAAGTAGTTACCTTTAGGAAAGAGCTCGATCACATCAGAAAAAGGTCGAGATCTTTTCCCATGCTATAGGCTTAATATAACAGAGAGTGTTTATGGCAACTGATTGCATATTCTGCGATATCGTAGCAGGTATACGCCCGGCAACCAAAGTCTATGAGACTGAGAAGGTACTGGCCTTCCGAGATACTCAACCTGTTGCACCGACTCATATTCTGATTGTGCCCAAGAAGCATATTGCCAGGATCGCCGACATCGAGACAGATGATGCCTCTTTGATGGGAGAACTGCTGCTGGCTGCGAAGGTGATAGCCGGACAGGAGGGAGTCAGCGATGGTTTCCGGCTGGTCGTCAACAATGGTCCATCGGCCGGACAATCGATCTTCCACATTCACCTGCATTTGCTGGCCGATCGCCGTATGAGTTGGCCTCCCGGCTGAGCTAGGCTACCCCTTTGGCGCGCGATTCCGGGCTATGGTAGAATGACTATACATAAGTTGCCTACGGTAAAGTAGGGGGTTAGGCCACTGCTGGAAAGCGTGGTTTGAGGTAGAAAAGTAATGAGCGTTGTGACCAACTCAGTTTCACCGCAGGAAGCCATTTATCGCCAGATGCGTGAACGGCGTATTGTCGATCAGGTGGGCCGGATCGGATTGGCATTTTTCTTGTTGCTGACTGCTGTTATCTACGTCGTGATGCCCCTTCAGGCCGCGTCTTGGATTTCACAGACTCCTTTTTTGGGTGTCTTTGTGGAGTATCCTGCGAGTGTTAATTTCGATGACACCCTCGCTTTTCTGCCGGCCGATTCGCAGCCTGAGCTTCATAACATGGATACGATTGTGGGCGTCGACGGTATTCCTGTTCAGTATGAAAATGATATTTATGATGTTTTGCGCCGGCACGCTGCTGGGGAGACAGTCCAATTGGAAGTCAAACCGGCACAAGGAGGGGATCGCCGCCAGGTTAGCGTTACATTGCGCCGCTTTCCGCTAAATATGGCAATTTCTCTCTTCGCTGTGCCATACATTGTTGGTATAGCTTATATCGCTATTGGACTATGGGTACATCGTAACCGCCGTGATCAGGCACTTGGGCGGATTTTTCTGCTCTTGTGTTGCAGTATTGCTATTATTCTGGCTACCCTCTTTGATACTTGGACGTCACATAACTTTAACAGGATATGGAATGCTGCGTTCCCATGGGGAACGGCGATGCTCATCGCTTTTGGTTTGTTGTTTCCGACTGAGCTTCCCCTGGTTGCCCGGCGGCCTCTTATACGTTGGGTGCCTCTTCTGATCGTGGCTGTTCCACTCATAATATGGGGGCAGATCGTGTTTTATCTGCCGCCTTCGCGGGTTCCGATAAATCCTTTCTGGAACGTGATGTATATTACCACTGCGATTGGGATGATAGGATTTCTCTTATCATTATTCCTGCGCTCCTTTCTTGCTCCTTCTCCTTCTGTTCGCGAGCAATGTCGAGTAGCGTTGGTTGGCTCTCTTTTTGCTTTTTTGCCATTTGTGGCAGGCTTTGTGTTCCCTGTAGTAGATATCCCGGTAGGATGGATTCTGGTCTTGCTCCTCTGCTTCCCATTGGTGATTGCCTATAGCATCGTTCAGTACAGTGTGCTGGACACGGGACGTGCACTGAGCTTTACGGCAACATACAGTGCTATGGGTATTCTCGCTACAGTCGGCTACTGGTTGGTGGTGGCAGGTTTGTTAGTTATCACAACAGCTTCTGTAGACACAATAGCAGCCCAACCCGCGCTGATTGGTTTGCTGGCCTTTGTGCTTGTAGCGGGTTTCCAACCTTTGCGCGCACGACTACAGCAATTACTTGATGACTTCTTCTTTCGTACACGGAGCGAGTATCAGGAGCGCCTGACAAATTTCCGCCATGAGTTAACCCAGTCCACCGGGCTGGGTGAAGTTGTTCGTTTGTTGAAGCAGCAGATACGGGAGACGCTCAGGCCGACCCATACTTATGTCTTTTTACGTGATCCTAATTCGAACAACTTCATTGCCGTTGGAGAAGGGAGCCGCCCAGATACTGATATCCGGTTTGAGACGCAAAGCGGCCTGGTTCATGCTCTCAGCACAACTCGAGATATCATCTTTCTGGAGTTTAACAAGCCATTGCCGCCTGAGTTGGTTGAGGAGCATGCCCGATTGGCAGTTCTCCGGACACCGATTTTGGCACCTCTGCAAGGCCAGGAACGTCTGGCCGGATGGGTGGCTGTCAGCAACAAGCGTTCTGGGGAAGTATTCACCGTCCAGGACCTGCGTTTCATTCAGGCGCTTGCCGAGCAGGCTTCGCTGGCAGTCGAGCGCGCTCAGGTCATTGGCGATCTGGAACGTCGTGTGCGCGAACTGGATGTGCTGAGCCAGGTCTCTCAGGCAGTCAACTTCACTGCCGACCCGGATGTGCTAATGGAGTTGATCTATGCACAGGCCAGCAAGCTGCTCGATACAACCAATTTCTACATCATCACTCACAATGCTCCCCGGGGAGCGTTGAGTTATGCTTTTTTCCTTGAGGGGGATGAACGTTACCAGGAGCGCGAGGGAGAAATCTGGCCTGACAATATCGGTCTGGCATCGGAAGTGATACGCACAGGGCGTCCTATTGTCACCGAGGATTATCGTGCTGAGTGTGCTTTTCGCAATGTCGATCCCGGAGATGGCAGACATTATGCCTGGCTGGGGGTGCCGCTCAATGCTGGCGCCGCAACTCTCGGTACGATGGTGGTAGGTAGTTATACCCAGGGTGTTGTCTTTACCGACGACCAGTTGAAGGTGTTCTGGGCCATTGCCGACCAGGCTGCCAGTGCTCTTGACAAGGCCCGTCTGTTCCGCGAAATCGAGACTCGAGCCCGGCAGCTCGCCACACTGAATGATATCAGCAAGGAGCTGTCATCCACGCTGGAGCTCGAGAACCTGTTGGAACGCATTATGAAGAGCGCTGTGGACATTCTCGGAGTAGAAGCTGGCTCACTGTTCCTGATTACCGAGGATACTGGGGATCTGGTGTTCCGGGTGGTTGAAGGCGGTGCTCAGAACCTGGTGGGGACGCGCATCCCGTCAGGTAAAGGTATCGTTGGCGAGGCGGCCAATACAGGTAACCCGGTGATCGTCAACAACGTTTTGCAAGATGGGCGCTGGTTCAGCAATGTCGACCGTGAGACGGCATTCCAGACTCAGTCCTTGTTGGCGGTGCCTCTGCGTATTCAGGATCGCAGCATTGGCGTAATCGAGGTGATTAACAAGAAGGACATGACACCTTTTGGAGATGAAGATGCTTCTCTCCTGACGACCTTTGCTGCACAGGCAGCAGTTGCGATTGAGAATGCCCGCTTGTACGAGGCGACGGACGCTGAGCTTTCTGCCCGTGTAGATGAGCTCCAGAATCTACAGCGTATTGACAGGGAGCTGAACCGTACGCTGCGTTTTGATCGGGTGATCAGGATTACCCTGGATTGGGCGCTGCGCACCACTGGGGCATCAGCAGGTGCCATAGCTATGCTCGATGTCGATAATACGGGCGTCGAGATTGTGACCAGTGCAGGGTATCCGACTGAGCTCATGGAGACTCAGGAGGGAGAACTGCTTCCCAAAGATAAGGGCATTGTTGGCCGGGTGCTGTCCAGCGGCAAGCCCGACTTTTCTACCAACCTTGAAAACGATCCTGATTATCTGCCATTGGGTGATAATAAAAGCATTGCCCAGATCACTGTGCCAATCCTTCGGGCTAACCAGCCCATTGGCTCCCTGGTGCTGGAGAGTGATATTCCTGGCTTGCTGACCACCCAGGACTTCGAGTTTGTCCAGCGTCTGGTTGAGCACGCGGCGGTCGCCATCGAGAATGCCCGCCTGGTACAGGAGATCGAGAGCGCCAACCGGGCCAAAACCGACTTTATCTCTTTTGTCTCGCATGAGCTTAAGAATCCGATGACCTCGATCCGGGGCTATACTGACTTGTTGAAGGGTGGGCAGGTTGGGCCGGTGACCGATATGCAGGCTCAGTTCCTGGCGACGATCAGAGCCAATGTTGATCGTATGACGCGCCTAGTATCCGATTTGGCTGATGTGGCCCGCATCGAGAGTGGACACTTGAAGCTGGAGATGTCGCCCATCTCTGTAAACGCAGTAGTTGAGGAGACGTTGCGCGGCCTGCAAGGTCAGATCGAAGAGAAGCAGCAGGAGCTTTCTGTCGATATGGATGAGGAATTGCCGCCGATCTTTGCCGATCACACACGTATGGTTCAGGTGCTCACCAATTTGGTCAGCAATGCCCATAAGTATACGCCTGATGGAGGCAAAATCTGGGTAGGAGCACAGGTGGAGGCAATTACCAATGAAGAGACGGGACAGGCTCAGCGCATGATCCATCACTGGGTGCGTGATACAGGCATCGGCATGGCTCCGGAAGATCTAGAGAAACTGTTCACCAAGTTCTTCCGGACCCAGCAGGGCAAGGACATGGCACAAGGGACTGGTCTGGGCCTGAATATCACCAAGAGCTTGGTCGACCGCCACGGTGGGACGATCTGGGTCGAGAGTGAGGTAGGTGCCGGGACTACATTTCACTACACCATACCGGTTGCTACCGAGGAAGCACAGTCACAGCAGCAGGAAGCGGCAGATTAACCAAAAAAGGCTTGTCTGCTAACAGAATCCGGGTTCATACCGCATACGCCGGAAATGGGACACGAGTATGAATTCATGCATAAGATTAGCTGCCTGCAACACTGATTTGTGGTTGAGAATGGCCCGACTCGAGTCGGATATACTCATCGCTTCATGATTATCCAAGCGTGGTTTTGGGGCCATGTCCCAAATCCGGCGTATGCGGTAGATACCCGTTTACCGAGCCCTCGAAGAGAAAGTCGAGCAGGACTATGGTCCGTTCCTTGACAATGTCACATTAGCAAACTAGAAGCCGATGTGGTAAATATGCGTGAATGAACACAGAACAAAAAACCAAAGAAACGGTCGAAGAATGGGGTCTGGACCTGCAGGCTATCACAAGCCTGGGAACGAGACT
>JAFGMS010000439.1 GCA_016927375.1 Anaerolineae bacterium | reverse complement strand
TCTTCGTTCCAGATCCGTCGATCCTTCGTCGATCCTTCGTTCTGAAGCACAAGGAGCCTCTCCTGCCCATTCTGGCTGCTCAGGAAAGCTTGACATTGTCAAAGTAATCAGTTTTCAAATAACTCCCTCGCACATCACAGAGTCATCAACCATCCCAAACTACAACATCTGTGCGCATTGCCCTATCACTGACGATATCATCGATGTTCCCGGTTTTTCCCCATAATCTTTGTGAAGGTTGTAAAACCTTTGTGAAATTTCCATGATTTGCCCCTTAAATCCGGTTTTTGGGGCGCTAGATTGCCCTATTCTAAGTTATTATATAGAAGCACTATAACAGGAAGGAGAATTCTGCCACATCAGGTTAAGTGTTTTGCGAAAGCGCATCATATTCTTTTGTAAGTGTTCAGGGAACATTGATCTGAACCATGTCTCCGCATTATGGAGCCGGCCGTTTAAGCGCTTACATTGTTTTTGCAAAACATGCAGCCTCTTTGGAAGTTGAGGAGAACTTCCGAGGAGGGGTAATAGGGGCTACAATGTCTATACGTTGGAAACTGGTATTTTCAGGATATGCAGTCTTTGCTATTCTGTCGTTTACTGTCGTAACGGCTTTCACTACAAAGCCGGTCGCTGCCAAGACCGGCACACAAGATCGTCCCTCGCTTGCTGATGAGCAAACCTATGGTGATGAGCGCTTCTTCATTCATTACACACTATCCGGCAATGATGCTGTTGACTCAACGGATCTAAATAACAACAGCGTTCCTGATTATGTCGAACAGGTACTGGATGCACTGAACACCAGCTACCAGACTGAGGTCGTTCAGCTTGGCTGGGCACCACCTCCCGATGATCTGGGAGAAGGCGGCGATACCCGCTTTGATGTCTATCTAGAAGAACTGATGGCTGAGGGAATCGCTGGATATGCCGACAGTGAAGGTGGTTATTTGGGTGATAACCCGTCCACACCAGAGATAGAGCGGCGCGCAGCCTATAGCTATCTTTCGGTAGACAACGATTTCACTGAGGTTCTCGAAGATATCGAAAGCGATGAGACACCTCTTGAGCTGCTGCAAGCCACAGCCGCTCACGAATTCAACCATGCCATCCAGGCCGGATATGATGCATTTGATCCGCAAGCCTGGCTGTATGAGGCAACCGCCAGCTGGATGGAGGATGAAGTCTTCGATGGAAGCAACGACACCGTCTACTACATCGAAGATATTTTCGATGCCCCCGACCAGTGCCGGGTAGCCGAAGAAGGCTGGTACGGCTCATGGCTGTTCTTGCGCTTGATGTCGGAACGATATGGACAGGACGTGGTACGATCAATTTGGGAGCACTCGCGCCAGCTTGACGGTCTGGACGCAATCGATGCGGCACTCGTGCCTTATGGAAGCTCCCTCCTGCTCGAATCGCGCGACTTTGCCGTAGCAAACCTGTTACGCACTTATGAGGAAGGTGCTGCCTACCCAACAATTCGCCTGGAAGGTCTGGCCGAGCAAGATGTCTTTATGCCACTGACAGGCGTACAGAGTCTGGGCTCAGATACCGTTCAGATACAGAGAAGCGGTGTCGTCACTGTAACCCTGGCATCCAATGAGGCTGTTCTCTATATGCGTGCAGTAGGCGTGCGAGGCAATCAGGCCGATGTGACGGATGCCGAAAGCAACTCCCTGACCATCAATCTGGACGCTTACCAGGCTGTCTATGTGATTGTTCACAACGATGCCCGTACCAGCCGTGAAGAACTCTGTGCCGATGTGGACTATTCAATAGATATTGTGCCGTCTAACCTTCCACTAACAACTGTGACCACAGTCTGGCCTGCCGGCAATTTCCAGGATCCGACAGCCTCTCCACGCAGAAACGACCGTGACCTCGATCACAATGCAGGCTCAGCACCTTATCGTCCACCGATGGGACAACCCTTTACAGGCAGCGATTTCGTCGAAGAGCCTCTGGAGCTGGACGTGCCCTTCAGTCCTGTTTTGCCTGTAGCCTTACCCTCCGGGTATACCTTCGACTATGCCTATACGATGACGGCGGGGGATTTCGGATCGAGCGCCATCTACTATGTACCAGGCGGTGGAATCTCGGCGAACTATGACTACATAGACGAAAGCGGCAACTGGCTGAGCATCGCCCAAAGCCCAAGCCCATACGAAACCCTCCAGGACTGGCTCAATGGTATTAACTACTTCAATGTCAGTGAAAATCCGGGGAAGCTACAGTCGATATCCGGAGTAGAGATCCTGATGGAAGATCTCAGCAACGGGTCAGATACCCGCATCAGCATCACATTCATCCTGGATGGCCTGTTTATCGTCGTCGATGGGGATCATTCAGCTGGAGATGCCACGGCCCTGGCAGAGTATCTGATCGCAGCCCGGGTTGCCCAGCCTGCTGCAACCGTATCGGTTCCTATTTTGCCAACCGGCATTGTACCCACAAGCAGCAGGGCTCTACCGGGCAAGACAATCCTGGCAACCATTGGTGGAATGGGCCTGACGCTGTGCGGTCTGGCAACGTGCCTGATGGCCGGTATGCTGCCCCTGGTGGCATTCTTCATCAGGCAGAGTTCGAAGAAACCACACAAGGAACAATGAACACCGTGCTACAGTGAGAGGAGACCACCAATCTGGCAAGCCCCCTCTCACCCGCTAACTTTTCACCAAGGAAGACTTCCGTTTGATGGTCGTATTGTGGAACGTCTCGCGGCGGCGGACCGGCGGGTGTATCAGGTTCATCCAGGCGTGGCGAACCCATGACCAGAACAGCAGCATTGCCAACGGCACGAGTTTGAAGCAGCGAGCTGTTACCGGTAGGTTCAGCTCAGATTTCTCTTCCAGCACACGCGTTGCGTTGATGACAGTAATCCGTGGGGCCAGCTCATCGATTGCAGATTGATCTTCCTCGGCCCACAAACGCTCGATCTCGTAAGCCAGGCGACTGCCCTCACAGATCGCCTGCTCTACACGTGCAGCCTCTTGCTTATCCACCAATCCATAAGCAACCTTGAGATGGTTGAAACGTAGGCCGGCCTCATAGGTGCTCTGGACAATTTCACGGCGAGACATCCATTTTGTCTCGTAGTTGAGAGTGAACTGCCAGCTCGGCTCGATCAATGCGCGGCGATGCTCCTCCAGGGTATGGTAGTAGATGTGGTAGCCAAGCTGGTCAGGAAGCTCAAAAGCCCGGCTGCCCGGATCGACAAAGGGAGCCATCGGTCCGATAAATGGATGGAGCCGGCCATCAGTCCCATAGATAGCCAGCAGTTTCTCGGTATAGTTAGCAGTTTCCAGCACAGAGTTGTAGGTCTGTTTTGGCAAACCGACCATAAAGAAAACATCCAGCCGTTTGACCCCCAGTTCCAGAGCTGTGTGCATGGTCTCTTCAATCTGCTCGTTGCTATATGGCTTACCAAAGGCACGACGCACCTCTGGATCGTGGCTCTCAAGCGAGATCTCGAGCGCGAAATTGGGAAGAGCATCGGCGACGGTTTGCAAAAACGCCTTCGATGCAGGCTTGAACAGCTCGATGATAACCGGGACTTCCATACCGCGGACAGAGTCGAGAAAGCGCTGCGCATATTCTTGTCCAGCCTGTCGGAGATCGCCCAGAATGAACACAGGCCCATTGGTCACCGATGCAATCTGCCGAAGGTCATCGGCCAGGCGCTCAGGGGGACGATAAGCCGGCTTGGAACGTCCATGCATATTTTGGAAGGCGAAACACGAACCGCCGCATCCGGCGCAGTTGTGAGTACATCCCCGGCAGCTCAGAACCGGCATGATCGGATATTGCATCCAGCCCATGAAGGGTAAATAGCTGGGCAGATCCATGTCGCGCGCGGCAGCGACCATCAGACGACGATAATCGACCTCTATATCGCTGAGATCGGCTGGACCTTTTTTCATGGGATTGACATGCATCCGGCCCGCCTTGTCTCGCCAGGTGAGGTTGGGAACCGTATCGAGGGACAGGTTGTAATTGAGTGCATTCATGAGTAGCGTGACCGGCTCCTCGGTCGAATCGCCGCGCATCACCAGGTCGACCTGAGGATATTGCAGCAGCTCCTCGTGAAAATACGTAGCCGAGAAACCTCCCATGAGAACGGGGACATCAGGGTGCAGCCGTTTGACGATCTCTGCAATGGCCAGCGAGCCATGCGCGTGTGGAAGCCAATGCAAGTCGATGCCGAAGGCTAATGGGGTGGGTAGATTGGCTATAAAAGCTTCTACATCAAAGCCCGGATCGCGCAGCATGCGAGCTGCCAGGTTGACTATCCGCACCGGATAGCCGTGGTCTTCCAAACGCGCAGACAGTGTTGTGAAGCCAATAGGATACATTTCGAAGATCGATGAGGAAGGTACCAGATCGCTGACCGGCCCACGAAGGATCGTCATCTTTCGAAAGTCGTACACGCTAGGTGCATGTAGAAGAATAAGCGCAGGGGTTGTCATTTGGATTAAAACTGTAGCTCCTATATTTTGAATGATCTGTATTGTCGCGTTGATGCGATGCTTGACATCTTTGATATGCCGCAGACTGTCTTTGTCTGTTCCTTGCCGGGCTCACTAACGCGCAAGAAAACCCAGCCGACATACGCTCTTGGCATGCCGGCACCCCATCGACCGTAGGCTATGACAGCTTAAGCTATGGTCCCTTAGGAGGTATCTTGGTGAGTGCCGTTAGAGGCTCGCTCCATCTTCATAACGATCTCGGCGACCGCTTCGATGGCAACCCGCTGCTTACGGTACAGGTCTGACTCACTCATCGCCAGACGCATAGCAACGTCGCGAACCTTGCGTCCCTGGATGAAACGCATCTCCAGGATGTTATAAAGTATCCACTCGGCGGTGGTCATGCTGCGTTGGCCTTCAGGCCGCAGACTCTCGATAGCTTCCTGAAGCACTGCCCGCATGGCGCGTTGGGGATTGCCGTCGTGTTCCGTCATCATCTGCCTGACAATCGATAGGCTCATCAACCGGTTATCAGTCAGCCTTGGGCCGCCCCAGTAGTGTGTCAGCGCGTCCTTGATCTTCTGTGAAAAATCGGGACTGGAAAGACGTTCCTCGGATGGGGCTGTGAGCGCATCCACACCGCCATAGCGCGCGACACCATGCAGCCGCTGAATCTCCTCGATCTCCGGCAGCAGTCCTTCGAGCTTGGCGAAAACCTCAGTCTGCAGCCGTCGATCCTGTAAAGCCTCAGCACAGCGAGTCGCCAGTGCCATCAGGACGCCCCAGCGTTCGGCGTCGAGGGTCTCATTTTCAGAGTCCGGGGCAGCCACGCCCAGCAAGCCGATCAAGCTGTAACCAGGCTCCTGGTTGATGTGGACATGCAGAGGGATCAACCAGAAGCCGCGCCAGATAAGTACATCGCCGGTGCTTGTAATATCATCGGGACCCGGAAGCTCGCCGTTCATCGAACCTGCCAACAGCGCCTGATCATCCTCCAACTCGGAGCGAAAACCTGCTTCGAGACCGACAGCTCTTTCTAAACACGGCCCATTGCTGGTCAATGAGGCCACAAAAGCAGACTCGACGCGCAGGTAGTCACATAAGGAGGTCAGGATCGAATCGAGGAGTTGGTGGAAATCAGCGTTGGTCAATAGACGGTTCTCAAGCTCCTGGATGCGCCGCATTTCGGCATGGTCGCCGATATAAATCAGCCAGCGCTCAAGGTATGGCCGCACCACTGTGATCGTCCACTGAAGCAAGAGGATGACCAGAACCGTCAGCATGGGCATTGCTTCATTGCTGGACAGGCCCAGCACGGCTCCCGCTTTAGGGGCCCAGATGATAACCCCCAATGCGGCAATTGCTACCACCGGCCCACGCAGGAAATACTGAAGCATCTGGGCTTTAATGAGCCGATCCGGCAGAGGAGTACCAAAGAACGCGAGCGGATAGGCCATGAAGGTCAGCATCACAACCAGCAGGACGTCAAAGAGGATCAGAATGGCGTAGAAAATAGCAGTTGAAAACGCAGCGCGGCCTGAGACCAACAAAAAGGGAAATACCGCCAGGGCCGGCGCCGTATAGGGAATCAATAGATAGGTCATCCGGCGGCGACTGATGTCGGTCAGCGAGCGCCGGCGCGCCCGGATCACAAACCACATGCTGGTTGCCACTGCACCAACAAAGTAAGCAAAGAAAATGCCAAATCCCGGGCCGGCACTAAAATGTGGGGCCGGCTCGAAGACGGCATCGCGCACGACCCAGTCAGTTGTCAGTACCAGCAGCAAAAAGAGCGCAGCTAACACATAGAGCAAGCGGGACGCCCAGCGCCGCCGTCCGCGTGAGGGCAGACCGGTCAGCGTCAGAATGGCATCGGAAAGGTGGACATAGGCCGCCGGAACAAAAGCAATCCCCAGCCACTGGAAGCGCAGCCATATCTCTGCAATATTCGGACTGTTAGCGTAGCTAACACCCAGATCGCCGATATAGGTAACCGTCACAAAAAACAGCAGTGCACTGAAAGTTCTTGCCACACGATTGCGGATATCCCTGGCCAGGCTATATAGGAAAAATGACCCGGATATGATGGCAACCGTTGCACTTAAGCTTTGGTTGATCAGGGGACCAAGACGTACAAGTAGGGAGCTGATCATGGATGTGAATTAGACTCAGCGTAGGGTCTGACCGAAGAATACGGCAATATCTTGATTAGGGTAGTGTAGATCATTGTAACCACATAGAACGAGCCCGCGTTTTCTTAGAAAGGATATAGCGGGAAAATTCTTGGTTTGCGTTTCGACAATCAACCGTTTCAACTGTCGCTCCAACGCCCAGTCACGCGAGGCACGCAGCAGCGCAGTACCGACTCCCTTGAATCGATGGGGACGGTCAACAACCAAATCGGTTGCCCAGGCTGTCTCTTGTGAGAGTTCTTCTCGAATACTGACGTACCCCACGAGCTGCTCTTCTTCCCATTCCGCAACGAGAAAGCAGCTGTGCAGCTGCCAGGACTGGATCAAGGCATCGCCGGAACGTGGGTAAAGCACCTTGGTTGAGCGTGGCAGCCGTGCCTGGCGAAACGCAGTCGTAAATGTTCCGTCAGCCTCCTCAAGAAACATCTGCCAGACATAATCGGTGCTACAGGAATGATCGAACTCCTGACAAATCTCGTAGTCAGAAGGCGATGCCGATCGAACGGTTAGTGTGGTAAGCGGAGACTGAAGAACACTCATGTGAGAGATTTTAACATGCCCAAAAATTCATCGCAAAGGTGCCGGAAAGGGAAAAGCGCGTTTGAGAGCTTCTTGGGCTGGCAATAGTAGCGCCACAGATGTTGGACAAGCGGTCGCTGAGAGATTTGAAGCGTTCCGAACTGCCGTGAAGCGCATCAGAGGAAAATTGAAAACACTGAGACTGTTGATGACAAATTAAGCAACTGAACGTTCTGTGAAGGGCCAATCGGATGCCGGGAGTTCCCACAAACAAGCCGAAAAGTTTCCTGGCTTAACGAAAAAGTTTGTTGGCTTAACAAAAAATCTTGCTCCCCTACCGGTCAACTGACCTTTACCCAGGGCCAGACCATCAATACAAAGGTTGTTGACGAAGCACAAAATGCCTTAACTGGTCTCTATAGGAATTTCCTTTTGCGAATGACAGTCACTTGTGCGCGAGTGGATTCCCGCTTTCGCGGGAATGACAGGCAGCGTGGATGTACTGGACAACAAGACAGGTGACGATTGGATAATTACCTGGTCGTTGCAACAACCTGTTTTTCAATCGCCAATCAGCAATCCAAACGACCTTCGGTCGTCAATCACACAATAACTTGATACTATAGGAATTTCCTTTTTTGACCAATAGTTAGGAATGGTTAAAGTAGAAGGATGAAGAGAAGAAAACAAGCAGAC
>JAFGMS010000438.1 GCA_016927375.1 Anaerolineae bacterium | reverse complement strand
GCCTCCTCACCCACTCCTGGGAGGCCTATTATCCCTACTTCCCTTGCTGTGGCAAAGCATGGTAAAAATGAGCGATTACACCCGTTACATTACGGCCCATCGAGGATCGTTGAAAGCCAGAATATACAGTCCCTCGATCACGCAAAGTGCATATCCTCAATTCTTAATGTCGTCTTCACTGGCAAAGCCTGTCAAGCCGCTGTCGCGTAGGCGGACAATCCATTCAGTGAGGGCTACCCCTCCAACTATCTCACAACCATCCTGATTCTCTGCTGGGTCTGTTGCTGTTCTCTCAATACACATTTCAGCTTGCCTTACAAAGACAGTGTGCTTCTCAACGACTCCGATCGTGCTATACGCACCATGAGCATAGAAAATCACACCCATTAGAACTAGAAACATATTCAGGAATGCTAATAAGGAATATCGTTGCAGCCCCACGCGATGAACCATCAAAATGATGAGTGCTCCGAGGCTTATCCAGAACAAGACCGAAAAAGAGATATAGTAGTGAGCCATTCCCCACCGCACGCCGAACTGAGCTGAACGACCAACAGTGGTCAACATGCCAAGTGCCATACTAAAGGCTCCCAACATACCACAAACAGCGAGGTAATCTCGGTCCTCTCGTCGCCGCCACAGAATAATCACGTTCGATATGGCAGCAAGCAAGCCAAGGGTACCCATCAGCATTGAAATGAGCACATTCGATGTTGGCCCGGCATTGAAAACGGCCCCAATCCATGTAATAAAGAACAGCACATATGTAACCGGTAGAGGAAGCCCATCAGCCGATCCTGTTGTAATGGCATAATGACCCCACCCCGTGCCAAAACCGGGAAGGTTTATCAACAACACTGCAGACAGCCCTGCCCCAATTACCCATATGAAGTAAACGGATTTTCGCCGATACCCCAGCAACCAGAGTGCAGGAAACACGATCCCCCAGGTAAGCCAGCCGGGCAACCATGAAAAAGTACCCATAAATGCTGTTATTGCAGCCAGTAAGATGTTCCGTGAGTCACGTGGCCGGCGCGAAACTAGAACAAACGTCAGCAGCGCAAAAAACACTTCCAGATGGATGCCACTATGTGCACCTACAAGCAGATTCCATCGCTGCTGTAGGGCAAGCATGAGTGCCGTTACGGGGACAACCAAATAAATCAGGTAGTGTGGCTTAGCCGATGCTAGAAGATATAACGCCAGGTAGATATTTACTACTATCAAGACATAGTTTATGAAACTGTCAATCCGCAGATTCCAGTTGAACAGAATGACATTAGGTAGCGACAGAAACCAAACATAGAAAGTCGGTCCTGGAGGACCATCGCCCCACATAGGCTCCATTGATAGGACTTGGGTGAGGGAGAGTGTATGCGATTTGAATGCAAGACTGCGTGGCACATAATGCAGCCATTCGTCAATTGATAGTGGGTATGTGGTCGTATAGGTGAAAACAAACCACAGTGCGAGTAGGTGCAGACCTATCACCGGAATTGACACTGCAATCCATTGTCGTTTGATAAGGATCTTGCCCATAGACAACTGTCACTCCTCAATTCGAACTATGTAACTTCATGAATCAATCTTTTGTAGTATAGCATCACCCTGATTACAGCGGGATTCCTGAGCTACACCAGGTTATCACCAGAACATCGTAATATCTTTTGTATGCTATACTGAAAACACTATGACCACAACACTTATTCGCCACGCAAAAATAATCGTCACAATGGACGCCGACCGTCGCGAGATCCCGGACGGCGGTGTGTTTATCCGCAACAATGTCATCAGGCAAGTGGGATTCACATCAGAGATGCCCCCCCATGCCGATTACGTCGTCGACCTCAGCGATCACATCGTGCTGCCGGGGTTGGTTAACACCCATCACCATCTCTACCAGACACTCACGCGGGCTGTGCCGGCAGCGCAAGATGCCGGTCTGTTTAAGTGGCTGAAGACCCTCTACCCGATCTGGGCTAACCTGACGGCTGAAGGCGTCTGCATCTCGGCGCTGGTTGGCATGGCCGAGCTGATCCTCTCCGGCTGCACCACTTCCAGTGATCACCTATACCTCTACCCCAACGATGCCACCATCGACGATGAAATCCGTGCCGCACAGGAAATTGGGCTGCGCTTCCATGCTACCCGTGGCTCGATGAGCCTGGGTGAGAGCAAGGGTGGCCTGCCCCCCGACCGGGTCGTGGAAGACGAAGGCGCGATCCTCAATGACTGCCAGCGTGTCATCGAGACCTATCATGACCCCAATCCCTACGCCATGCTCCGGATTGCCCTGGCTCCCTGTTCGCCTTTCTCGGTGACGGAGAACTTGATGCGTGAGACAGCCGCCATGGCCCGGGAGTATGGCGTCTGTCTGCACACCCACCTGGCCGAAACCCTCGATGAGGAGCAGTTCTGCCTGGAGAAGTTTGGCCAACGCCCGGTTGAATATATGGAGGAGCTGGGCTGGATCGGAGATAATGTCTGGCATGCGCATTGTGTCCATATGAACGATGCCGAGATCGAACTGTTCGGGCAAACTGGGACCGGCGTCGCGCACTGTCCCAACAGCAACATGCGGCTGGCCAGCGGCATCGCACCGATCAAGGCGCTGCGCGCTCACTACGTACCGGTCGGGCTGGGTGTCGACGGCTCAGCCAGCAACGACAGCTCGCACCTGCTGGGCGAGGCGCGCCAGGCCATGCTGCTCCAACGCGTCGGCGGCGACCCCGCCGGTATGACTGCCCGCCAGGCGCTTGAGTTGGCCACCTTGGGTGGGGCGAGTGTGCTGCGCCGCGGTGACATCGGATCGATTGAGCCAGGCAAAGCAGCCGATCTTATCGCCATCAACCTGAACCGCCTAAGTTATGCAGGCGCATTGCACGACCCGGTGGCAGCCGCTATCTTCTGTACACCGGCAAACGTCGATTGGTCGATGATCAACGGCAGGGTGGTGGTGCAGGACGGCCGCCTTATAACTGTCGAGATCGAGCCAGTCATCGAGCGGCATAACCAAATCGCGCGAGAGATGGTTGACGGCAAATAGAAGCAAGACACCGCAGAGAAAAGACCAAAAATCTGCACGATTGGCGGTCAATAGACCTTTCTTTGAGGACACGCTATGGGGCGGATGATCATTCAAGGCGGGATAATCGTCTCGTCAGAGGATGCAGTTCAGGCCGATCTACTAATCGAGGGCGAGCAGATAGCTGGCACCTTGGCCCACGCCGTGCCGCGCCCCGACGACATGATCATCGACGCATCCGGTCTGCTGGTGCTCCCCGGCATCATCGACGCCCATACCCACATCCAGCTCGATACAGGCATCTACCAGACTGCCGACAACTGGGAAATCGGCAGCAAGGCCGCCACAGCAGGCGGCGTAACAACACTCATAGATTTTGCCAACCAGATCAAAGGCAAACCTTTTGCCGATGCACTGGCAGCCCGCCAAGCAGAGGCCGCCCAATCGAGCATCGACTATGCTTTCCACATGGTGGTATTGGAGCCCCCACACAACATCAAACAAATCGAAGAAGATTTGGAAAGCCTGCTGGGATTGGGCATTGCCAGCATTAAGTTATTCACCACTTATCGCCCCAACTATCACCTTGACGATGCCCAGCTCTGGCACATTTTCCGCGCCATGCCCTCCAACATGGTCGCGATGGTTCACTGCGAGAACGACAGCCTGGTCACCGATGCAACCCAAAGACTCGTCGAACAGGGCAAGACGGCCTGGACCTATCACGCTGAGAGCCGTCCGGAGGAAGCTGAGATCGAGGCGATCAACCGTGTCATTACCCTGGCAACCCTGCCGGTTGGCCGTTCGAAGGTGTACATCGTTCACTGTTCCGCAAGCCATTCTGTATTCGATGTCAAGCAGTATCGGGATGAGGGATATGAAATCTACTGCGAAACCTGCCCGCAATACCTTCTCTTGGCCGATTCGGTTTATGCCGGAGACAAACCTGAACATTTCATCCTCCAGCCCCCGCTGCGCCATGAAGATAACCGGCGGTGCTTACGCGAATTCGTCCAAGCGGGCATGGTCGATGTCATCTCCACCGATACCTGCGACTACAGCCTGGCTCAGAAGCAAGCCAATGCCGACTTCACCAAGACACCTGGCGGCCTCCCAGGCATCGAGACCCTCTTTCCGCTGATGTACACTCTGTTCTGCGACGAACTTGGGGAACCCGTGACCAAAATCGCCAATTTGATGACAGCAAGCCCTGCCCGCATCTTCGGTCTCTACCCGCGTAAGGGTGCGCTGCAAGTCGGCAGCGATGCCGATGTCGTGCTCTACGATCCGGAACCGGAAGGCACCATCAGCCACAAAGACCTGCATTATGTAGCCGACTACAGCCCCTATGAGGGCATGCGTGTCAAAGGCAAGGTGCAAATGACCATCTCACGCGGGGAGATCATCTATCGTGATGGCCAGTTTCTGGGCAAGCCCGGCAGGGGGCGATTTGTCCCTGGTCAAGTGACATCTTGAAGAACCCTGATTGCAAGGCAGTCGGACTAACAGTCCGACCTACGACCCGATCACTGAAGACTAATTACAGAGGACTCTCTTATGGAACCACGTAAACTCATTGCCATCGCACGCGGCGACAAGCCTGCCGCCGTCTTGCTTAAGAACGCCAACCTGGTCAACACCTTCACCGGTGAGATTTACCTGACCGATATCGCCATCCGGCGCTCACGCATCGTCGGGATTGGCCCTGGCTACGAGGCCGAGCAGGTTATCGACCTGAAGGGCAAATATGTCGCGCCGGGGTACATCGACGCCCATGTGCACATCGAGAGCTCGATGTGCACACCCCTGGAGTTCGCCAATGCAGTCATCCCGCGTGGGGTCACTTCGGTGGTGTCCGACCCGCACGAGATCGCCAACGTGCTGGGGATGGAGGGCATTGGCTTCATGCTGGCCCAGGCCAACCGCGGCGTCCTCAGCATGTATGTGATGGCGCCTTCGTGTGTCCCTGCTTCTCACATGGCTACCAGCGGTGCGCGCCTGGAAGCCTACGAGATCGAACACTTGCGCAGCAACCCCTGGGTGCTTGGGCTGGGTGAGGTCATGAACTATCCCGGCGTCATTGCCGGCGATGATGGCATCCTGACCAAGCTGGAGGTTTTCGACGGTATGGTCATCGATGGTCACTGCCCCGGCCTGACCGGCAAGGCGCTTAACGCCTATGCTGCTGCGGGCATCGGCTCCGACCACGAGTGCACGACGGTCGAGGAGGCGCGCGAGAAGCTGCGCCTGGGCATGACCATCTTCCTGCGCGAGGCCACCAATGCCCACAACCTAGTTGACCTGCTCCCTGTGGTCACGCCTGAGAACAGCCGCCATATTTGCTTCTGCACCGATGACCGCCAGCCCGCCGATCTGCTCGATCAGGGCTCCATCGACCACATGGTGCGTGTAGCCATCCAACAGGGCATCGACCCGGTCAGGGCAATCCAGATGGCTACCATCAATCCTGCCGAGTATTTTGGCCTGAACGACCGGGGTGCCATCTCCATCAGCCGCCGCGCCGACCTGATTATCTTTTCCGATTTGCGTGAGCCGGTCGCCGAGCAGGTCTACCGGGGCGGCTACCTGGTGGCCGAAAACGGCGAAATGCTCCCGACCGATGAGGCATATCGACCTATTGAGTTGCGCAGCACGATGAACATCCGCTGGGACAGCGTCGACCTGGCTATTCCCGCGGGCAGCGCACGCGTGCGGGTCATCGGCAGCCGGCCCGATCAGCTGGTGACCGATCATCTCATCGAAGACACCAAACAAGAAGGCGATCTGGCTGTCACCGACCTGGAGCGTGACATCCTGAAGATGGTCGTCATCGAGCGACACAGGGCGACAGGTAATGTGGGGAAGGGGTTTATCCGCGGCATTGGTCTCAAGCGCGGTGCAATTGCCGGAACTGTTGCACACGATCATCATAATCTGGTCGCTATTGGCACCGACGATGAGAGTATCATGACCGCCACCCACGCTGTGGCACAGATGGGTGGCGGATTGATCGCTGCTCAGGGTGAAAATATCATTGCTCGGCTGCCACTTCCTGTAGCAGGGTTGATGTCTGACAGGCCGATCGGTGAGGTGCGGCAGGGAATGGACAACCTGCTCGACAGCGCCCGCCGGCTCGGCTCGCCGCTGCACGATCCCTTCATGGCTATGAGCTTCATGGCCCTCGAAGTGATCCCCAGCCTCAAGCTGACCGACCGCGGCCTGGCCGATGTCGACGAGTTTCGTATAGTTGATTTGTTTGTGTAACGGCAGGCTCAAGGCATGAGGGATGAGGCTTGAGTATGAGCTGAACACGGAGGCGATTTCCTACACATGCAGGAACGCTTGTTGTGCTCATGGATTCCCGCTTTCGCGGGAATGACAATACTGGTGAAATCATCGTACCGAGTCAACGACTCAATGCGTTTGGTTGAGTTGGTTACGAATATTCATCCGTAACCGGTACTGAGTAGATTTTAATCTGCAGGGCAGTTATGGCAACCAGGTACTCTGGTGTCTTGCGTATGCTACCGGATGAATATCCGGCAAGTATGGGTTACGGATACACATCCGTAACCAGCACACTCGTGGATTCCCGCTTTCGCGGGAATGACAATGTTGGTGAAAATGTCGCACTGAGTCAACGACTCAATGTGTTCTGTCGACGACTCGCCGCAATGATTCAACGACTCGACGTGTCGAGTCAAAGACTCGGCACATTGAGTCGACGACTCAGTTCTTGGATTCTTTTTCTACATAAGGAGCAAACAAACTATGAGAAGCTTTGCCGGTCGAGACATTCTATCCCTCAAAGATTTCGAGCGGGCCGAGTATTTTCGTGTATTCGACGTTGCCGACGAGCTACTGCCCTTCGCGCGGGACCGCAAAAACACCGATCTGCTGGCCGAGAAAACGCTGCTCACGGCCTTCTACCAGCCCAGCACCCGCACCCGGCTGGCCACCGAGGCGGCCATGCACCGGCTGGGCGGGCACGTTTTGGGCTTCTCCGATGCCAAAATGACGCGTGCCGGGGACTTTTACCAGGAGTCAATCAAGGACACTGTGCACATGCTGGAATACTACGGCGATGTGATCGCCATGCGGCATTTCCAGCAGGGCGCCCCGCACGAGGCCGCGCTGTGGTCATCGGTGCCGATCATCAACTGCGGCGACGGCTGGGGAGAGCATCCCACCCAAGTACTCACCGACCTGTACACTACCCTGAACGAAGTGGGCAGCATAGATGGGCTCACCTTCCTGCTGGTCGGCGACATGCGCATGCGCACCATGCACTCCATCCTGTACGCCTTCTCGCAGTTCGATGTCAAGGCCTACGTCGTCTCCCCGCCCGAGATGTCGCTGCTGCCCGAGTTCAAGGCTGAGCTCGATGAGCGCAATGTGCAGTACGAGGAGGCTCCCAGCGTCGAGGACGTCATCGACCGGGCCGATGTGATCTACATGGAGCCGGTCGTCCAGCCCGATTACACCGTCTCTCGCCAGGAAAAGGCCGAGTCTTATGGCCTGACCGACCCGGCTTACCAGGTCACGCGCGAGCTGCTGCGTGACAAGGGACGCAGCGATGCTATCGTGCTGCACTCGCTGCCACGCATGGACGAGCTGTCCACCGACGTCGATGACACGCGACACGCCCGCTACTGGATCGAGGCGTTCAACGGCGTGGTAATGCGGATGGCGCTCCTCTCGCTAGTGCTGGGAGCGATGGAGTAAAAAGCTGATGGCTTGTGGCTTATAGCAGATGGCTATGGCTCGACACAGAATGATTGATCGCAAACTGTGAACTGTAGACTGTGAACCTTGACAATGTCACATTACACTCAGTGCTGGTGACGGATATGGGTGATGCAAAGCATCACTTGTCACCCGTACTTGC
>JAFGMS010000437.1 GCA_016927375.1 Anaerolineae bacterium | reverse complement strand
TGCCGCGACCCGGTCAATACATTGCTGATTGACGATTGATGATTGCTGATTGAAAAAATGTCTGCTGGTGACGAGTATGTAGCCATCGGCAGCACTTGCCGATTGAGGAGCATAAAGGGCATCTCATAGCTAAGCTCGTCTGGCCTGGAGCTTGTAGATCGGGTTCTGCTGATTAGTGGGTTACGGATGAATGAACCTTTACTTTTTAATCCAATACCCGTGAATGAATGCTCAGATCGCAATACCATCCATTGGTTTTGACGCGAATTTTGTATCTTCTCAAAAAATCGGGGAGACTTCCGAAGTCTTTGACAAGATCGCCTCAATAAGAAGGTTGTCGATGGAGACTTCGGAAGTCTTGCCCCCAGATTATTGAAAAGATACCGAATTTTGCCCAAATGTTGCGCAAATCCGTCCTTCAACTTTCACCGCTTCCGTTATGGAAGGAGCAGCGTTATGGCAATTACCAGGGAGTTGTCGATGATCAAAATGCTCACCCACCCATTCACCACAGGGAATGAATATAGCTTTTGACTCATCACTCATCACTCGTCACTATTTGCAAGGAAGACAATGATTTCATTCACGGGTATTGCTTTTTAATCCGGGTACTCTACCTCAATACCTGCCGCTTCCTGCTTATGCGAGGTTTGTCATTCCCGCGAAAGCGGGAATGACATAGGCCTTCATAGCAAATAGGGTTGTGAAACCAAGTAAGCATCCATGTTTATCGGATTATTTTGTCAAAGTCCATATATCCGCAATCGTAACTAACTTGACAATGTCACATTAGACAGATGTTCCGGATATGACGCTGGTTACGGATATTCATCCGTAACCGGTAGTGGGCAGATTTTTATCTGCAAGCCTTACTGCTCCGATGAATCCTTGTATCTTGAGCGTGTCGTCGGATTAAAATCCGATAATTATGGGTGACGGATACATATCCGTCACCAGCACACCTTGAATGTGACATTGTCAAGCTAATCAGTTCTCAGCTTTTAGCTCTTAGCCTTTAGCTTTTCAGGCTTCAAGCTGCGACTTGAGACTCGGGCTGTGAGTTCGTCACGTCTCATGTTTTACCTATTTACCCTTTATGTGTCACTCATGGCTACAGTTGAGAGCGCCATATAGCTGAGTAGTTACCCGTAATCAACTCAAATCGTGCTCAACTGTCTGTAGGCTCAACAGCTATGCGCTATAAGCCATAGGCTATCAGCCAAGGAATAAGCGATGTCAGCCCAACCAAATGTCTACCTGACCCCTGCCGAATACCTGGCCTCTGAGCGACAAAGCACACAGCGACACGAATATCAGGCCGGTCAAGTCTTCGCATTGGACGGTGGAAGCCAGCAGCACAATCTCATCGTTACCAACATAGTCGCCGAGCTTCGCACGCAGCTGCGCAAAAGCCCTTGCACCGTCTACCCAAGTGACATGCAAGTAAAAGCTCATCAAACAGGTCTCTACACATACCCTGATGTCATCGTGGTCTGCGACGAAGCCCTCTTTGAGGATGTAGACCGAGACACCTTGCTCAATCCCACGGTATTGGTGGAAGTCCTCTCAAAATCCACCGAGAACTACGACCGTGGCAAGAAGTTTCAACATTATCGGACGCTGGAATCATTCAAGGAGTATCTGCTGATTGCCCAAGAAACCCATCACGTTGAGCACTATGCACGCCAACCGGATGAACAATGGCTCCTTTCTGATGCAGGTAACGATTCACTTGCGCTCCATCGGTTGTACGCTGCTGTTAGCAGATGTTTATGAAAAAGTGGAGATAGATATGCCTTCTGGAGAATACCTCAGCCTTCAAACTTCCAGGAATGACTGACCGTGAAGGTGAAAACCACCCTCCTATTACTATTTACAGCCCTGCTGATGGCCTGCAACCTGGCCGGCACCCCAGGGCCATCGATGGTCTTGCCGGCCACCGCCGCACCGGCCAATGCTTCGGTAACCCCATCACCCATCCCAACCGCGACGCTTACCCCACAGCAAGCAGCAGAAGCTGCATTAGCCCCCTATGGCATCACCATCGCCAACATCACCGACCTGACAGCCGCCGAGCTGGCGCCTATCGTCACAGCTGCCATACGGTTGGGCGATAAAACCCCCGCGCTCACCGGGCTGGATGTGGAAATAGAGACCAACCGGCACACAGCGGTCAATACATTGTTCGGGCCGACGGTCTTCCACATATACTCCGACCGTGAGAGGGTCGATGGGGTGAACTACGCCCTCAACTGCGGCTGGGAAGGCAAGGGCGCCCAAGGGTGCAAACATCCCGACATCTTCCCGGAGCAGGAGTTCCCGGAGGGCGCCTGGCTGATCCTGATGGCCGGGAAGCCGCTGCTCGATGACTACAAGAACACGGCGCTGGTCATTCACGAGATGGGCCACAACCTGACCTGGGGCGGCGGCCACCGCCCCGATGACATCGACGGGGTGAGCTACCCCCTCTATGTTGGCGATGCCTTCGCCATCAAGTACATCGATGCGTTTGGCATCCAGCTGGGCAGCGATTCTTACCGTAACCAGCAGGCACGCAGCGCCAACCCCATGTGGCGCACCGAGATCACCGCCGACGCCATCGCCAGCTGGGCCCTCGACCTGTTCCAAGGCCCCCACGCCGATTCAGTTGCCGCCTACATTCATGACATGCTGGTGTGTGCAATGGCAGACGGACCACTGTGCCCATCATCCTGATTGCCGGGTAAAGAAAGTCAGAACCTCGGAGTAGACAGCTTAATCCACAATTTGCTTGCCAGGAGGAACCATCGTGAGCGTAAAATTCAATGTTGTCGAGCGCGGCAGACCGGCGGACCCACAGGCACCTAAGAAGTTCTATCCCTCCATCGTGTACAGCGGGCGCGTAACACTGCGCCAGCTGGCGCAAGAAATCGCGCGAGTCTCCACCGTAAGCAGTGCTGACACGATGGCAGTGATAGAAGCCCTGCTGATCATCATCCCTGACGAACTGGCAAACGGCAACATCGTCGAGTTGGGCGACTTCGGCAGTTTCTGGCTCCAGAGCAAGGCGGAGGGCAGCGATACCCCCGACGATGTGGATGGCGACCAGATTACCCGGATACTGCCACGTTTCATCCCCGGCAAGGAGTTCAAGCAGGTGCTGGACACGGTTGAATACGAGAGAGCATAAGCTCTCTTTGTCTCCACTGCACCCGGACACCCACAACAGACAGAAAAGATATCAGATCGCGGGGCAGCCCGGAAGATTACCTCACAGCAACAGCAACAGATCACGATCTGTTGTCGATCGGATCGCGATCTGTTGCCATTCGGATCGTGATCTGTTGCCGATCGGATCACGATCTGTTGCCGATCGGATCACGATCTGTAGCCGATCGGATCGTGATCTGTTGCCGATCGGATCGTGATCTGTTGTCGATCGGATCGTGATCTGTTGTCGATCGGATCGTGATCTGTTGTCGATCGGATCGTGATCTGTTGCCGATCGGATCACGATCTGTTGCCAAACCTATCGCGAGTCTGTTCCAAAGATGATTTGTGCAGCTGTGGTTATGCCGGGTTTCATTCCCGGATGCAGTCCGCCTTACCCAAACGCATCGATCGGCATGCACCACAGCCGCCGGAGACATCCCCCTACTCTGCCGGCGTTGCCGGTCTTCACTCTATTCAGATCATTTCTCGATGGGTTTACTTACGCCCCGGAACGCTAGGTCAGACTGTCGATGATGATCTCCGCCGGGAAGACCCTAAGGGTTTTGAAAACCCTTAGGGTCTGGGGTAGCTCCACTCTTTTCCGTGGCGAGCCAAAAATCTAAGCAAATGGACAGTTATTAGCTTCCAATCCCAGATCACGAAGCGCAGAACAAAGACTAACAACACTGACAACTCAGAACGGGAATGCCTTCTGTGATTTCTGGATGGTGACCCACTTCACTTCGGTCAGCTCTTCCAGGGAATAGCGCCCACCTTCGCGACCCTGGCCGCTCTCTTTGCATCCTCCGAAAGGAACGCTGGCCTCGGCATCGATGGAAGCATCATTCACATGAACCATGCCGGCCTCGATGCCCTCCGCGAGGTAGATCGCCTTCTCCAAATCCTTGGTAATGACGCCGGCTGAGAGACCATAGGTCGTATCATTGGCAACTACCAGCGCCTCTTGTGCATTCTGGACCGAGACGATGGAAGCAACAGGACCGAAAGTCTCCTCGGAATAGACAAGCATCTCAGGGGTAACACCGGCAAGCACCGTGGGATCGTACACCCGGTCCTGGTACTGGCCCCCGGTGAGAAGCCTGGCTCCTTTGGCGACCGCATCCTTTACATGGGAATCAACTTTCTTCACCTGCTTATCATTGATCAGCGGGCCGATCACCGTCTGCGGCCGGCTGGGATCGCCCTTTGGCAATGACGCAGCCTTTTCTGCGAGCTTCTGTGCAAACTCCTCGACAATCGGCTCTTCCACAATGATGCGGCCCACAGACATGCAGATTTGCCCCTGGTGGAGAAAGACGCCAAAAGCAGCTGCGTTGACGGCATAGTCTATGTCCGAGTCGGCAAGGATGACGAGAGGGTTTTTTCCGCCCAGCTCGAGGGTGTACTCCTTCAAGTTTGCCGCAGCCCGCTGAGCCACGTGACGGCCGGTGACCGTCTCGCCGGTGATCGTGACGAAGGAGCAGCGCGGATCATCGATGAGTGCATCACCGAGCACCTTGCCGGGCCCCGTAATCACATTGAGGGCGCCCGGGAGCAGGCCGGCACGCTCAAAGAGCTCGCCGATTTTGAGGCCGATGACCGGCGTCTCGCTGGCCGGCTTGAAGACAACCGTATTACCCGTCGTCAGCGAATAAGCCACCTTGTACATAGAGAGGATGAGTGGGAAGTTCCAGGGAGAGATAGCGACCACCGTTCCCCTTGGCCTGCGAAGGGTCATGGAGAGCTTGCTCGGGTCGGTATGAAAGGTCTCGCCAAGAATGCGCTTGCCGTCGGCAGCAGCAGTTGCGAGCAGATCGACCGTTTGCGAGATCTCGAACATTGCCTTGCCGAAGGTGCTTCCCCCTTCAGAAATGAGCACCTCGGCAAATTCCTGCCGGGCATCCTCAAGGATGTGCCCGGCCTTTGCAATGACCAGCGAGCGTTCTAGAGGCGGCGTAGCCGACCAGGTCTTCCGGGCAGCATAGGCTGCCGCCATTGCCCGATCAGCATCTTGAGCGTCCGCCTTCTGCACACGGGCATAGACTTCCCCCGAATAAGGGTTCAAATCATCAAAGGTTGCCCCAGACACGGCATCAACCCATTCCCCATTGATCAACATCTGATATGTTTGCATGGTTAAACCCCCCTTGAAAATAGTGATGAGTCACAAGCTCTGTACGCACCTGCCACTGTCTCGGGCGTCAACTGACGCATACCTCTATCACTCCTGTCATTCCCACGAAAGCGGGAATCCATAGGCCCAATCACCGGCTGCCATTTTCATTCCCTTCGGTGAGCTTTTGCTCATCGGCGACTCTCCTAGAAATAGCAGCGAGCGACGAGGCATAGACTCGCCGGAAGTGGTGCCGGGGGCGGAGCTGCAAATGCTAAAGAAGCTCTGGGATGAGTTGTTACGATGAGCTCTTGAGCATCGCCCCGCCCCCAGATCAACCCTGTACTATAGGCGCAGAACCGGCTTGACGACCCGTCCCTTTTCCATGTCTTCTACTGCCTGATTGATTTCGTCGAAGGGATAGAATGTTATCATCTTATCGAAGGGGAAGCGCCCCTGGCGGTAGAGATCAATGAGCCTGGGAATAAACAACTCTGGGACAGCATCGCCTTCGATGATCCCCTTGACCGTCCGGCCATTCATGATCAGATCCATATCCAGACTGACCTCCGTGCCCGGCGGCACGACGCCCAGCAGCCCGCATACCCCAAGACGGGGAAGAACATCGACGGCCTGCCGCAGTACCTTAGGGTTGCCCACACACTCCAGGCTGAACTGCGGTCCTCCACCGGTGATATTCAGGATTGTCTCGACCGGATCTGCTTCACCGGCATTGACAACATGAGTCGCACCGAATTCTTTTGCCGCCCCCAATCGGGCCGGGTTGATATCTACGGCAATGATGGTAGTGCAGCCACATACTGCGGCCCCGAGAATGGCGCTCATCCCCACCGGTCCAACACCGAACACCGCAATCGAGCTACCCGGCCTGGGCCGGAGCGCGTTCATGACTGCCCCGGCACCGGTCATCACTCCACACCCTAAAGGTCCCAGGATTTCGATGGGCACATCCTCCGGCACTTTGACAATGTTCCGCTCACTGGCCAGCGCGTAGTCAGCAAAAGAAGACTGGTTAAAAAAGGACCCATGGATGGCCTGATCGCCCCTGCGCAGCGTTATCGTGCCATCCGGCCGGGCACCGTGGAAGTTGTGGAGAAAGAAGTTCAGGCAGTAAGAGTCGTTGCCGGACTTGCACGATGTACATGTCCCGCAGTAGTCCCAGACCACCACCACATGATCGCCCGGTTTCACCTTGGTCACCCGCGAGCCAACCTTCTCAACAACACCTGCTCCCTCGTGACCAAAGACGCTCGGCGGCGGCGGGATCGGTAAATGTCCGTCCCTTGCGCCCAAATCAGTATGGCAGATGCCAACACCGGCAATCCGGACCACCACCTCGTCGTCATTGGGCTCGCTCATTTCCAAATGCTCGATGCTGAAATCCCCCGATCTCTCAAAGACAACCGCTGCTCTGATTTGCATCCTGACCTCCCTATGAAAACAGTGACGAGTCATGAGTGATGAACAACGAGTTAAAAGCTTTGTACTTTGTATGTGCCTGCTGCTATTTTCATTCCCATTGGTGAGCCTTGGCTCATGAGCCACTCCCTATGAAAACAGTGACGAGTGATGCGTCAAAGTCTTTCCCTTCCCCTATGAGGAATCGCCGCTCACCAACAACTCCCTCTCTGGTCCACAGATCGAACAAAGAGGCCTGTGCTCCAAATCCAAAGAGACACAGGCCCTGGCTATCACCATCACATCATTTGTCACCTATTAGTACACGCCATACTCTTTGGTGAAATCGACCATGGTCTTCAGGTTCTCCGCCTTGATATCATCGAAGAAGGCTCCGTTGCCCATGATGTAACCGCCGCCCTTGCCGGCGATATCGATGAGCTCCCTGGTATGCTCTTTCACCTGCTCAGGCGTCCCCACGGTCAATAGAGACAGCGGCATATTCCCCAAGATGCAAATCGTATCGCCCACTATCTTCTTGGCCTGGGCCATGTCAGTTTGATCGAACATCCACACCGTCTTACCCTTGGGCAGGTCTTTGATGACCTCCAGACGTGAGTTGTAGCCCCCCTCCGCCGCCAGGAGTGGTACACAACCCTCACTGATCAGGCCCAAAATAACCTGCTTCAGGCTAGGCCAGTAGAAGGTCTTGAACTGCTGGTCTGAGAGAAAGCCATCAGCACCCTTGTGCAGCGGCATGAAGACGAGGGGCTTTCCGTTCATCAACGCTGCGCCCACTCCCATCTTGATCATCAAGGGAACGAGCGCGTCGAGGGCTTCGAGAAGTTTGTCCGGCCGACGGCGAATATCAAGCATAATGCCCTTGGTCCCTCTGAGGGTATCGCCGAGGGTGTCAAAGGGGGCCTTGGTAAAGCCGGCGAGGATTGCCGGGAAGCCCAACGATGCCATCTCACCATCAAAGCTCCCTACCATACCGGCCCACTTCAAAGCTTCATTCCCAGCTTCCATAATGGCCTTGAGAGCACCCTGGACGGGAGGAAGTCCATAAGGTATGAAGTTGAAGGCAACACCATACATCTCAAGAATACCGGGTAGAAATGGGAGCATCTGGAATGGTTCCAGCGCCCCAAACACACGCGGCAGATAGACGTTGCTGAAGAAACCGGATGGGTCTTGGATCAAGGCGTCGTACTCTTCAGCTTTCATGTACTCCCCTTCAAGGCACTGGTAAGAGTGCGCAGGAGAAACTCCATGGCCCGGCCAGGCATAAAGCTTGTAATCAAGGATATCAAAGAATGGTCCGGGGCCTGGAGCTGAGCTACCCAGGTGCCCATCCGGCTCGTAGTCTAAAACAAACTTCTTCCAAGCTGCATAGCATTTGTCATAATCATACATGGCATCTTCAACGGTGATGCCTGCATCATAGGCGGGAAACATGCTGGGAAGCGGGCACACCGGAACCCTGTCCGGCAGCTTCTTCATCTGGATAGCATCTTTTATCCGCTGAATTCTCTCTTTGTACGATTGCGCGGCTTCCGGACTTTGGAACTGAAGATCATTGCCCTCAGGATCCTTCGGCGAAAGCCATTTTTGAAATAAAACTTCCTGCTTTTCGTCCGCTGACAGCTCTGCCCACTGTTTTTCCATTTTGACTGCCTCCTGTAGCTACTCGCTCTTGGCTGTTAGCTTTTAGCACCCGGCTCTTAGCCATAAGCCATACACTATCAGCTCTATGACAGTTTGAAAGATGCAAAATTCAGGCTGAAGATTCCTATTTAGCGCCGACCCACCTCCGGGCAAGGTTTACCCCGGCCATGGCATCCTTGCCGTAAGCATCAGCGCCAGTATATTCCTTGATCCCTTCATCCATCTGGCCGCCGCCGATCATGATCTTGACCTGGTCTCGAAGCCCGGCCGTTGAGATAGCCTCGACCGTCTCTTTCATGGAATCAAAGGCCAGGGTCAGAAACCCGCTCAAGCCCACAACATGAGGCTGAAAGTCTTGAATAGCCTCCACAAATTTCTGAGGCGAAACATCTACGCCGAGGTCGAGAACGTCAAAGCCGTTGACGTCGAGCATGAAGGTCACGATGTTCTTGCCGATATCGTGGATATCTCCTTCGACGGTGCCGATGAGCACTTTGCCATGACGCTTAACCTCCGGCATCTTGGCCAGCTCAGGTTTGAGGATATCCGCGATCTCGTTCAGCATCTCGCCGGCCAACATCAGCTCAGGCAAATAGTAGGCACCCTCCTCGTAACGCCGACCAACGATGTCCATAGCCTCCCTGGTCGCATCCAGGATTACTGAAGGATCCGAACCGCTCTCCACCATCTTTCTGACCAGACCGAGGGCTTCATCCTCTTTCATATCAGCGATGGCATTGACAAGTTGTTTTGACATCATATCCTCCCTTGAAAATAGTACTGAGTAACGAGTGCCGAGCAACGAGTTAAAAGCTTTGTACTTTGTATGTATCTACTGCCATCACAAGCCTCAGCATAACCGGCCTTCGCCAATTCTGTCACTCCCGCGAAAGCGGGAATCCATACGACACAATCACTTACAAGCTGCTGCATCTCACTCACACATTGAGGCCTGACGGCAAAACAGGAGGGGACAGCAGCGGAACGAGACAACACACCAGCGGAAATCGACTTCCCGAGCCCTATTCCGTCGACCACGCCCGCCGCCCCGACTGAATGCACTCAGTGAGTGCATTCAGCATATTCCGATTTGTGCTGTTTGTCAATAGCAAGGCCAGGCGGAGAAGGCTCTGTGTGTAAGCTTCTCGCAAGAGTAACCCTAGCAATCACTCCGCGGAAGCTTAATCAAGAATTTGAAGCCAGTAACCGCCGACTGCCCGCAGCCTGAGAAGCAGCCAAAAACAGCCTGCAGCTCACTAATGAGGCAAAAACACACACAACAACATCAGCTACAGAGCAGGCTCAATCGCCAATCTTGACATGCCCGACCAGAGGCATCGAGGATACGCCGTTACGATCACTGGCAACAAGTTCGCGCCCCGTGACCGGATCGATCAGGTTGACCAGGAGAGGATAACTGCCTGACTCGGCATCTCCAGGAATGAAAATAGTATAAGTCTCTGCCCACATCTCCCCATCCTGCCAGTCAATCGAAGGGAAATTGCCCGTCCCCGGTATACTCTGGCGATGCACAACCTGCTCGTCAATGCTCCTAATGTACACCTGCAAATTGCTATCAGTGGACTTCAGCGTACGCCAGTACAGGGTGATCTGGGTAGTCTCACCAGGATAAGCGCTCAGTAGAGCGGGCGATATCCCAATCAGCTCGGCAGTATCCTGGTAGCGGAAATAGAGCGGATCCTCAATGGTATCGGGGACAGGCTCGACCCGGAAGGCTGGTAAAAAGTAGTCGATTACACACGCCCTGGCCACGATGCCCATGATTAGCACGACAAATAGAGAAATCGCAACCTTAAAGCGCTCCGGCGACCAGACATCCACAGCCAGGGCAAACGATGCGGCAAAGGCGGCCAGACCCGGCAGCGCAAATCGGCCCTGGATCAGCGTACGCGCCAACGTCGACGAATACAGCACCGCCACAATCCAGGCCACACCAAAGGCCGCCGTGACAATTGTGCATCGAATAGTTGTAAGAGCGAGTGCTTTCTCCCTGAGACCTCGAATAAACCTGAGGAGAGATAGAGGTAGTGTTGCGACGACAAAGAGCGTGATCGCTCCATAGAAGTTATAGATTGAAGTGCTCACTGGGACGGTGTCGTAGCCAAAGCGCGCCCAGAAAGTCTGGTAGATGTAAGCCAAACGGCTCAGTATACCGGCCGGTGTGAAATCCTCAGGCTGCATAACGTCCCCAGGGATCAATTCAAAGTACAAGCTCATCGCTGTTGGGTCACCAAACAGAATGAGATTACGCAGATACCACCACCCGGCAATCAGCACCATGACAAACAGTGTCAAGGGCATGTAGCGCCAGGATCGCCGATCAAGCAAGAATGAGAGTCCAACCGGGATAACCAGGAAGCCAGCGCTTAATTTGGTCAGCAGCGCAGCGCCGAGCACGCCTCCCAACAGCAGCGCCCACTTTCGGGACGGTTCGTAGATATGCTGGCGCAGCAACAGCAGCAAACTCACTGATGCCAGCAGAATAAGCAAATTGTCATTGCTTATCACACTGGAAAGATAGACAAACTGCGGCATGAAAGCAGTGAAACCAAGCGCTACCAATCTGAGTGCAGGGAGATCAGGCCACAACAACCTGAAAGCAGCATAGCAGCTCACCACAGTGCCCAACCCCATCACAAGTGACCCCAGGCGCAGCACGTGGACGGCAAGCGCCGTCTCGCTGCCGGTATACGGGAATGCCTCTGCGCGGGTGTGAAGAAACTGATTCTTGTTATCGTTGCCAGGAACGCGGAAGGCAGCGCCGATGTGAGGATTAAGTCGCTCCTCGATAAGGGGAAAGTCTCCGTCGTCGAGGAACAGGGCAACAGGGGTCATCAGAATATAGTACAAGGGTGCCTGATGATACTCCCCGCCAGGACGTGTATAGGGATCGGGGAGGGCATGCGTCAGCTTGAGGGTACGGATATATCGATAGTGCCCAATCTCATCCGGTCCCTCAAAGATTGGACCAAGACTAAAAGCAGCAACCAAGACCACAAATGTCGCCAAGATGAGAGCCACTATCAGACGTTCGTAACGGGATGTTATGTTCTGCATATTCTCACAAGTCTGTCGGGTAGCTGATGGCTGTTAGGCATGCCTCATTCCTCAACACCCTGTTAGTAAATCGGATGCACATGAGAGAGCAGATCGACGGCTGTTTCAACGGGGCTTTCCACATCAAAGAGCAAGTAGGAGCCAGATTCTTTTGGCAAAGCATGAGCCCAGCTGGCCAGCCGCAGCTGCTGCTCGGCAATAACCATGTATCCGTTCCGCGCTGCCATATGGCCCGTTACCAGAACATGCTGTTGCATTTCCGGTGTTGAATATACTTTAAGGAACTGATCCAGCACACGGCGATAGAAGCTAATACCCAGACCGGCTTCACACTGATTGAAGAAGAAATCCCAGAGATTTTGCCATTCACGCAGATTACCGACAATAAACCCGCGCAGCAGATCATAATAACGGGGATCGTCCGGGCCATTCACTGCCAGATAACGATAGGCCTGATCCTCATACTCGGCAGGCTCAATATGCAGAGTAGCACGGATCAGGTCAGCCACATCTTCACGATAGAGCAGCTGATCGGCCTCATCAAGGAGCGCTTGGTGAGAAAAGGAGAGCATCCGCCCGGCAACATCCGGAGTAGCAACACTTGCAATGGCTCCCGCGTGTGTCAACATCACCCCACCCAGTGTGCGCACACAGAACGGCAGTCCCATCAGAAACTCAATAACATAAGGCCGGTATTCTCCTAGAGCATGCTCGAAGCGTGGAGTGAACTCGATCTCACCTTTCGACAGAGTAACACCGTAGATATGGGGTAACTCGTGGTTACCCAACAACATGATCACCCTGTCTGTGCCAAGCTCAGCCTGCAGCTGCATGATATCCCATATGATCGGCAGGGAGTAATCATCCTCCTCAGAGCCATAGCCATGAAGAATATCGCCCAGGAAAATCAGTACATCTGCCAGACCCTGCTGGTAGAGATCGAGAAAGTGATCGCGGTAGCGCTCATAGGGCTCCCATGCACCATGCAGATCGGTAACAACATATGCGTTTCCATATACCAGATCGACAGCACGCTCCATTGTGTTCTTTTGTGCCCCATCCATCGACACTACAAAACCCGCCACCTGCATCAGGCAAGCGTCGGGTTTTCATATATCTACAGTACCAGTACAACCATCACAACTGTGAACCTGTCTACGCCACGCAACACTAGCGGACCGAGCGACCAGCTTTTAGTTGATCCTGCAGAGCCTTCAACCCATCCCAATCGCCTCGCGCTGCCAGACCGGCCTGGCGAGGCCAGCTTTCGATACTAGCAGAAGTTCTGAATTTAGCAGCCTTCAGGGCCTTTTTCAGATCTTGGGGCGAACAATCGGCAACCCCGGCAAATGTTGTGATACCCGCCTGTCTGAGCGCCTCTTGTGCCTTGGGGCCAATCCCTTCGATCCTGGTCAGATCGTCCGGTTCCCCTGGGAGAGTGTTCAGCACACGTAGATCGGTAGCGGGAACATGGATATCGGTGTGATCTTCACCGCCTTCGGGCCAACGGATTGTGACAGGCTTAGGATACGCTGGCGTAAACAGCATCGCCAGAACACCAACCGCCAGTGCAGCCAGGTTCAGCACCAACCCAACCCACATCAAGTAGTTTGCCGCAGCAACAAACGGGAGGAAGACAGCTAATACAAGAAGCACACAGCCCAAAACAACCATCAGGCCAAGTGGTAGACTGATCTCTGGTCGGCCACCTTCCTCGCGACGCAAGATGATCCAGAGCACCATTCCGGCCGCCATCCACCCAAGGCCAAAAGTGCGCAAAGCCACAAGAAAGGATTGTTCACTCAAGAACACACCATCCGTCATACTGCCGTAAGCTAACGCAGCCGCCAGTGCAATCAACCCAACAAAGAACACCACCGCGAACTGCTGTGCGACACCCCGCATGTAAACCTCCCGCACCAACAGAAAACACTACGGACATCATTGTGCTGTCATTGTAGCATGGGCCAAGATGGCTGCCAACGCAGCAAGCTGTTGCCGAGAAAAGGATGTTAGCGGTCTCTCAATGACTTGCAGTCCCAATCAGCAAGAAGAGATCTACAAGCCGCAATAGCCCCCATCGATCAACTGGACAACTCACTCCATCTTAATATCCCAACCTTCTCGCAAAGCAGCCATGGTTATCACATCATGGTATGTTCCCTCGCGGAAGATAGCCTGCCGCCGGCTCCCCTCCTGTACAAATCCGACCTTCTCATAGCAGTGAATGGCCCGAGAGTTGTAACCAAACACCTCCAACTGAACCCGGTTGAGGTTGAGCTCCTCAAAGGCAAATCGCAAGATGATCTGGGCAGCATCTGAGCCATACCCCCCACCCCAATACTCCTTTTCACCAATCACTATTCCAAAGTCGGAGCAGCGGTTCTTTTGGTTGATGCCGGTCAGACCGCAATTGCCAATCAGGATATCTCGTTCCAGAGTACGGATACTGAAGTAAAAAGCATCTCCGCTTTTCTTGACCGCAAGCTGATAGAACTCTTCCTCTGCTTCGTCGGTTGCAGGCACAGCCGCATCGATGGCAAGCAGCCGCTGAATCTCGTAGTCGCGGAACCAATGGGTAAATGCGGGCAGATCGCTGCGCTGGATTTGAGTCAGGCGAACCAGCTCACCCGTGAACATGCTCATCGGTCTTCAACCGGGACGGCTTCAACAGCAGCGACCGGGAGCTTCTCGGCAGCCAGGACGCGCTGCAAAGCGGCAATGCTGACTTCCAGCATATCCAGCGACGGCTCACGCGTGGTCAGCTTTTGGAGAGCAAGCTGCGGCACAACCAGAGCACGAGCGACGGGGTTTTGTAGGTTCCGAGCCATAAAGCGCATATATTCATAGGACACAGCAGCGATAACCGGCACCAGAACAATACGAGAAAGATAACGAATGAGCACAGGCGGATCACCCAGCAGCGAAAAGACAAGCACAGAGATGACTACCACGATCAGCAAGAAACCTGTCCCACAGCGCGCATGTGCAACCGAATAACGGGCCACTTCTTCAGGAGTCAGTGGGACATTATCTTCATAAGCATTGATGGTCTTGTGCTCAGCCCCATGATAGGCAAAAACACGCCGGATGTCCGGGATGCGCCCAACCAGCCAGATGTAGCCAACAACGAGAAACAAGCGCACGACACCTTCGATGAGATTACCCACCAGCGCCGAGTCCGGGGAGAGCATCGCCAGCTGTTGGGGTTCCGAGGAATTACTCGAAGCAGGAACATCACCGATCTCCTCAGGCATGGATTCGGCCGGAGAAGAGATGGCGGATGGTGCACCATCAACAAGCCGCAAACCAGCCTGGATTGCATCGGCCGCAAGCCGGGGGGTCAGGAAGAAAAGCCCCACAGCCAGCAAAATAGCCACAAGGATCGTGCCCCAGGCCACCGGCCCACTGAATTCGGCTTCATCTCCCACAGCGACGTCGGCAGAAAAGGTAAGGGCGCGCATGCCCAATCCCAAAGAGTCCCAAAGCATCCCCAGGCCGCGAACAAAGGGGACTTTGCTCCAAAAACCATTGTACAAAGACGACGTAATCGGCTGTTCATGAATGACGATATTTCCATCAGGCGTACGCACAGCCACCGCCATATTGTGGCTTCCGCGCATCATCACGCCTTCCAAAACAGCCTGGCCACCATAATTAAACTTTTGATCCATAGCAATCTTCCTCAAAAAAATAACGCATGCTGGCTCGGAAACGCATCGCTGCTCCTTTGAAAATAGTACTGAGTAACGAGTGCCGAGCAACGAGTTAAAAGCTTTGCATTTTGTCTGTGCCTACTGCTATCACAAGCCTCAAGATAACCCGGCCTTCGCCAATTCTGTCATTCCCGCGAAAGCGGGAATCCATACGCCACAATCACCGGCAAGCTGCTGCTATTTTCATTCTCACTGGTGAGCCTTGGCTCACAGACCACTCCTCTTCACGCCGCATGGAGAGGTCTCCGACCAAAAGCATAGGGTCCTCGAAATCTTAATCTTTATACAGTAGCTCCCGCTTTGGAGATTTGCAGCAGGGATTGTTGACAAAAATCCTGTGTCTTGCTCTGTGTTCTCTGCGCACTCTGCGGTGAAACAGTTTTTTCTGGACGCATTCTTGACACACCAGTTCAAACCGGGAATTGCTGATCTTTATACAGTTGTTTATAGCGAGCTGTATGCAGATGAGCAATAGCTACCGCCAAAGCATCAGCTGCATCGTCCGGTCTGGGTATGTCGCTCAAGTTCAGAAGTAGGCGCACCATGTCCTGCACCTGCCCCTTCCCGGCATTTCCATAACCTGCAACAGCCTCCTTAACCGACGCCGGAGTATATTCAGATATCTCTACCCCCGCGTCAGCCAGAGCCAGGATCGTCACCCCCCGGGCCTGTCCAACAGCCATGGCTGTTGTCACATTACGACCAAACAACAATTTCTCGATGCCGGCACTGGATGGTTGGTGTTTCTCAAGCAGTTCGCTAACGCCCCGATAGATCTGCTGCAAACGCGCCGCAGTTGGCATGCCGGCAGGCGTCGTAATGACACCATAATCAACCGACTCAAGCGAACCATCTTGCCCATCTCGAATCAGACCAAACCCGGTAATAGCAATCCCTGGATCGATGCCCAGAACAAGCATAAGACAATATCCTACTATAGTTGGGCATAAATAGACCCAGAGTTTACGACCGAAGGTCGTCGATATATTTCTTGCCCAAATGCCAAAGGACGTAAGTCCTCAGCATTCTCGGGGCAAGCCATAATTACGGGTTTACTCACGCCCCGAAATACTACGGCAAAAAAGGCGGACCAATTGCCGTCCGCCCCTCAAAAAACGATTTTACGCCTTCCAATTGGCTAGCCAGCCATGACCTCAAAGGATTCCACCAGTTCAGCGGTCATATTGAGGTTCGAATAGACTGACTGAGTATCCTCCAGATCCTCGATTTGTTCAATGACATTCATGACTTTATGGGCTTCATCACTGCCCAGATCAATGGGTGTCTTGGGAACCCAATCCAAGCGGGCCTCTTCGATTTCAAGACCGGTACTCCGTAAAGCCTCCTCAACAGCCTGTAGATCCTCTCGAGGCGTAAAAATCTCAATCGTTTCCGGATCGTCCAGAACATCCTCGGCGCCGGCATCAGCAGCCATCATAAAGATTTCATCATAGCTGCGTTGACCAGCCGGTACAGTGATATAGCCCTTCTGAATAAACTGCCAGCTCACCGAGCCCACCTCAGCCATACTGCCACCATTACGGGTGAGCACATGCTTTAGCTCCGACAGACTACGATTGCGATTATCGGTAGTAACTTCAACCAGCAGAGCGATACCATGAGGGGCATAGGCCTCATAGAGAATCTCGACAAACGCCGCGGCCTCTTTGTCCTCGCCCGAACCGCGCTTGATCGCTCGCTCGATGTTGTCTTTAGGCATATTGGCCTGACGAGCACGCTCCACTGCCAAGCGTAGCGCGAAATTGGCATCCGGATCAGTGCTATTTCGCGCCGCGATCATGATCTCGCGGCCCAATCGGGTAAACAACTTGCCACGCTTGGCGTCGTTAGCGCCCTTCTTTCGTTTGATAGTTGACCATTTGCTGTGACCAGACATATTTTGGCTATTTGGGGCTCACCTTCACTGTCGCGAGAAATCACCCACCGCGTCATACATTGAGCGCCCTATCCTCCCTTCATTAAATCCATCGATAACCTATCCAGTATCCTTCTTCCTGCTGCTCAGCCTGAATAGATTAGATCGAGAAACCATCAAGCAGGTAGTTGATATTGAACTCGATTATACCATGCGCCAGATCGGCCCGACAAGACACTGAACCCGGTAGAAAAATCACGTGAATTCATGGTTTTTTCACAAACATTTATGCGATATCATGGGTATATGTGTTAGAATGGTGTTTGAGACTCCTCAAGAGTTCTCATCCCTATCCTCACCCCACGAAGAGCGCGGCGGCGTGTGACCCCCCATCATTCGCAATCCGTGCTCTTCCTTCTTTTTTGCCTCACACCGCATAGTAGAAGGAAAAAAACCGCCACAGCACAGAAACCCATACTCCCCCAGGCATCAGCTCTACTAACCTGTCCATTAGCTTTCGCCTACACCAAAGCATGGTATTATCATATTGGTTATCAGGGAACGAAAGCCTTCATACTGCTAGTCCCAAATAGACTCGATAGCAAAGATGCCTTTCATGCCCGACCGTCCGGAAGCCTACCCGGCCATTCGCGCCGGGTGCTGTAGGTTCGTCGCGTATTTCAGATATGAACCAAAATACCTGTTCAGATGCTTGACACACAAGCAACACCTGATAGCATTTGAAAGAGACGACAACGAAGAACTCATTGACTACATCAACAGTCTACTAGCGGAGTTAAGCAGCTAAACGATGGAGAATTTCGAGAGCAAACTGCACAGCCCAGGTGTCATGATCTATCGGGCCAAAGGTAATCTTTCCACAGAGAATGTGGAGGAGTGGCGAGACGAGCTAAGCAAATTCGTCAAAGAAAACGACAAGCGTGGGGCGTGTGGCGTCCTCATCGATGTATGTGATCTGGAAAACCTATCGCCGGAGGCGCTTGACATACTCATGGAATTACTTGGCGACCCCGAGGAGACCATCCGGGACGTGCGTATGCGCTTTGCCCTAATCGGCGTCAAGCCGTTCACACAACGCTTTTTGCGTGAGACGATGCCCATCGAGGAACTCAAACACATCCGCGCCCGCTTCTTCCACGAGGTAGCCGAAGACGAGGCGTTAGCATGGCTGCAAGCTATGGTCAGTACAGCTGAAGAAGAGTCAAAGAAAGCAGAGCCGGACAAGAAAGAGGCTAAAGAAGCCACAGTCCCGAAAGAAAAAGAAGCCCCAAAGACTCAAAAGGAACCTGAGAAGAAAGATACCCCAAAGTCTGTTGAGGAGCCGAAGAAGAAAGCACCCGAGAAGAAACCAGCTGCTGCCAAGCTCTTGCCGACCCTTCTAAAAGGCACCGACAAAGCGGAAGAAAAGAAGGAGAAGCTCAAGCAAAGAATCAAAGCAGGTAGGTGATGCAAGTTAGCGGGCAGGCAAGTCTGCAAGTGACAGAGTAAGAAATTAAAAGCGCTATGAGGTTCAAAGCAAACAACCGAACCACTCGATTACCAACGCCCTAATACAGCGATCAAAACCAGCATGCATAACGGCCCTGCCAGTACACCTGGCCAGCCAATAAGATGGCAGCCCAGATAGGCAGGGCCAGCCACCCCCAAACCAAAATAGGCCGCAAAACCCACTACCCCCGGCAGCCAATAGGGATGTTTCTGGTATCCCAACCAGTGTAACCCCACTTCACACCAGTCGCCCACACTGACCCAGGCGAGGAAAAAAGCAACCAGGAAAGCACTTACCAGAAAGTTGATCACGAAAAATGGCGCCCTAATTACCCGTACTACCAACATGCTTCGACTCAGACTCCTTAATTGTCTTCGATCACTGCAAGCCGCTCTCGTAACAATTCGGGCTCGGTCACAGGCAGCCGGCAGACGAAATTCTGGCATACATAGGCCGTCGCCTTGCCATCTAACATCTCGCGTCCCGCCAGCAGGGGAATGAGATCCTCATTCTTTTCCTCGGGTTTGCGCAGCACGACAACCTGGTTAGGCCGGTACGGTTGGCGAACGACATCTAGCAAGGCAAGCATATCCTCCGAAGCCGGATCGCCGACCAGCGCAATCTCGTGAGGTTGACCGAGGACAAAATCCAGCTGGGACGCCAGGTACGAGAAAGCAAGCGGATGTCTGCGAATGGCCGGGGCGAAACGTCCCAATACGCGCTCGGCCAGCTCGCGCCATTCGGAGCGATCAGCAAGAATAGCCATACGTACCAGCACAGCAACCGCCGATGACGTACCCGACGGCGTTGCATTGTCCGTAACCTCCTGGGGACGAACCACCAACTCTTCGTGCCCATGAGCAGTATCGTAGAAGCCGGCCTCATCATCCCAAAACAGATCGACCATTGTCTGGGTAAGAGCCAGAGCTTGTTCGAGCCAGTATATCTCAAATGTCGCCTGGTAAAGCTCGATCAAACCCTCGATGAAGAAAGCGTAGTCTTCGAGATAGCCGCTGTATTTGGCCTGCCCATCCTTGTAGGAACGCATCAGATGTCCATCGTGAGACAGCTTCTCCAGGATGAAACCGGCGCCATTCGATGCCATCTGGAGGGCATCGTCTCGACCCAATACCCGCGCAGCCTGGGCCAGGCTGTCGATCGCCAACCCGTTCCAGGCCGTCAAGACTTTATCATCACGACCGGGCCTGATGCGCGCCTCACGCAAATCAAAAAGAATGCCACGTGCCTTCTCAACTTCGCTCAACAGGGCCTCGACGCTCATCTGATTTCGAACAGCGACTTCAGCGGGCTCCTCCGGAACCCACAGCACGCTGCGCCCCTCGAAGTTCGGCCCAGCAGTCACTCCCCAGTAATCCAATACGACATCGACCGCCGCCTTGCCCTGGAGAGCCGACCGAAGCTCATCCTCCATCCAGACAAAGAACGTACCTTCATGACCCTCACTATCGGCATCTTGAGCGCTGTAGAAGCCACCCAGCGGATCGATCATCTCCCGCCTGAGATAATCGACAATCCCTTC
>JAFGMS010000436.1 GCA_016927375.1 Anaerolineae bacterium | reverse complement strand
GATGGCTTTAGACCAGGCATGATCCGGAAACCGCAATGAAAAGATATCGGCGCTTCCCAGGTCGGCCATATCCTCTGTGAGGGGCAGGACCCCGGCCACCGGCGCTTTGTATGTGCCCTCGACCTGTTTGCGTATGTTGTCAAAATCGTAGCGTGTTAGTGCTTTGTTGACGACAAGCTGCAAGCCCGGCACATCCAGGCTTCGAGCGATATCAACTGTGACAGCTGTACCCTGGAAATCTTGTTGGTCGGGACGCAAAATAATGATCAGCATATCGGAAATGGCAATAGAGAGAAGCGTCTCATCGTTGAGGCCGGGATGCGTATCGATGAACAAGAAGTCCAGCTTGAGCGACTTGCGGATGGACTGCAAGCCCTGGTTCAGCTTGTTGACATCGTAGCCGTCACGCAGCACCTTGCTGATCTCACTTCCTTTGATGCTGGAAGGGATCAACCACAAGGATTTACCGGCCAGATGCGCGCGTCCCGGCGCGGCATCCTTCTGGAGGTTATCTGATATCGAGAAAGCCACCTGATCGATGGTGCAATCGCCGCGCAGGTATTCGTTCAGCGTATGGCCCATCTTGGATTCGTCAAGACCGAACAGGACATGGATACCCGGCGATTGGATATCCGTATCCACCACGCCGACGCGCTTGCCTGCCATGGCCGCCTGGGCGGCAATATTGGCGGTTGTGTTAGACTTGCCGGTTCCACCTCGAAACGAATGGATCGATACGATTTTGCTCATGCTCGTTACTCCACAAGGTAAAAAGATTGGTTAATCTTCCGGATTCTGATCTCGCATTTTCTGCGCCGACTCCTTGAGCTCCTTGAAGAAGTCGCTTCCGGTCAGCGTGTCGAATTCTTCCTGCCGCTTGGCTTCATCGATCTGAATGGTCAACTCGCGCAGCTGCTGCCTGAGCTTGTCCTCGCGTTCTTTGACGACCTGAATCATGGTGAAGAAAGCTGATAGAAGCTCACTGGCCTTATCGGCATCAGACCGATCATCACTGTCTTCCGAGGAACGCGTGGCCTGGATCTGATCGATGGCCGATGTGTAATCTCCCTCTGCAATCCGCTTGCTCCACTCGATAGCTTCTTCGATGTATGTGGTAGCGAACCGCAGCCTGGCCGAAATGTTACGGATGATGTCAAGGGCCAGAGCGGGCCGATCATCCAGGACGGACAGGAAATCGTCGCGGCTTAGCCTGAGTACCTCGGCGTCGGACAGGGCGATGACACTGGCCGAACGCGGCTGGCCATCAACCAGCGACATCTCGCCGATGGCATCACTGGGGCCGCACTGGTTGAGGATCAGCTCCTCGCCCAATGCATCTTCCGTGACGATCTTGACCCAGCCCGTCCTGATGACGTACAGCGCATCGCCCGGATCGCCTTTATGGAAAAGCTCCTCATCTTTGGCCAGATCAAGCTTGGCCATCTTGCGGGCAATTTCCTGGAGCATATCCTGTGGAAGGTCTGCGAATAAGGGAAGCTTCTGAAGAATCTCCGCCTGATAGTCCACCCGCAGTTGAGCAACAATGTCTTGCATGGTCTCCAGGGCGCTGCTGCTCTGCTCGCCAAGGCTGGCCATTAAATCACCGTGGGTCAGGCTGAGCAGTTCCAGCGGTGTCAGAGCCGACACGGTGGCAGCGCGCGGTTCCAGATCGATCAGAGACGTTTCACCGATAACATCATAAGGCCCCCGGTTAGACAGCACCAACTCGCGGCCGTGTGGATCTTCCAGAGAGATCTTGACTGTGCCGGAGAGGATAACGTACATGACGCCGCCCTCCTCGCCCTGACGAACTATCACATCACCCTCTTCAAGATGGTGGATCTGCATCTTGCTCACCATCTCGGCGACAGTGTCATCAGCCAGAAAGGAGAACAGCGGCAGGCTCTTGAGGGAAGCAATAACCGGCCGCATGATGATGTTTCCATCTTGTTTCGATATCGACATGATGTCTACACACCCTTACTATCAAGCATCGTCTTTGCCCGCAGCATCAGGTGACCGTGCCGCCCGCCGGCCCAAGTCGCTCCATAAATTCATGCCGCTGCCGGCAGGTCGCGCAGCGATCCGTTCCTGTATAGTGGCCTCCAGGCGCCCCCACAAGGGGCTCGATTCCTCTGGAAATATGTGACGCAGATAGAGCATGCAATACGTACCAACCGAGCGTCGGGCCTCGTCCATCTCACGTCTCAGGTCATCCATCTGGACCTCGACGGCCCTGACCATTTTTTCGTCTTGCAGTTTGTCGAGAGTCTTCCGCAAGATGCCCAGACGGGCCTGGAGCATCAAAAAGGTCTCGATCTGGTCGACTTTCTCTGAGCCGAAGCGCTGCTTCAGAGGCATTAGAATCGCGCGCATATCGGTAATGCGGTGGACGACCGCCGCCTCGCCCTTGGTGACGCGATCGGCCTCGCCCAGCGTCTCCTCGATCCAGGCCTTTTCTTCGGCAAGCCCGCGCCTGATGGCCAGTGTGATCACCCCTCCGCTTCCAAAACCCACTGCAGCCGCATAAAGCAGTAACAGACCACTCTGGATGCGCGTCACGAGGTTGTTGAACCCGATATGCAAAGCCATGGCCAGGAACAAGCCGGTCAGGATCGAACTTAGGAGCCGCCAGAAACGGTGGAAGCGGGCATAACCAACTGCAATGCCAACCAGCGCACTGGCTGAGGCGTGCATCAGGTTAGTCGAGAGAACGCGGCCAATGGCCAACCCCATCGATGCGGTTGGGTCGTTCAGAATGTAGGAATAGTTCTCGACGATAGCAAAACCAATCCCGATGGAGAAACCATAGACAGCGCCATCTACGAAATAGGTAAAATTGGGGCGTCGAACCAGGTAGATAAGGATCAAGGCCTTGAGGATTTCCTCGGCTACCGGGGCAAAATACTGTCTCAGTGTATCGCCTGTGATCAACCCGGCTTCACGAGCCGTCACATTGATGAAAAGGGCCAGCGCAAAAGCAGCCATTCCCCAGGCAAAACTTACCAGCACAAACTGAAATGATCCTGTACCATACAGATCCAGCTTGTAGATCGTGTACAGGAAGATGAGAGGTACCGCGATAGCGATCAGGAAGGCAACAATCAACATGTAGTCATGATACTGGTAAACAACCTGACATGCAATCCGGCATAGATGGCTCTATTCCATACCGAAAACAGCCGCGGCCACACTTGCAAATTTTTCTGCTGTTTAATACCCTATCATAACGACTACAGTCACCAGCAGGGTTACAAACTCGACACAAATCCCTTTGGGATATTTGTACCATGTGGCGTGCAATAGAATATGACCGATAATAATATATAGTAAAGAGTACTGCCCGCGCACAGATGTGCGCGGCATTAAGGTTATGTCATGAATTATCGGAACAACAAGAATTCGAGTGGCCCACTGTACCAATCACTGAAAAGCATGCCAAAAATCGAGCTGCATCGGCACCTGGAAGGCACATTGCGCCTGGATACGCTGGCCGAGATAGCCCGTGAACACAAAATCGATCTGCCCGGGTATGATGTCGATACCATCCGCCCGTTGGTACAAATCACCGATGACGACCAGGCTCATTCCAAGACCTACCTCTCCAAGTTTGGTGTTCTACGTTCCTTTTACCAATCGCCCGAGATCATTGAGCGGGTAGCCTATGAAGCGGTAGCCGATGCAGCCGCGGAAAACACTGTTTACTTCGAGATGCGCTTTACGCCCCTGGCGCTGACCAAGGCCAGAGATTTCGATATGGCCGACGGCGCAGATTGGGTCATCGGCGCAGTCGAGCAGGCCAGCCGAGAATGCGGGATCGACGTGCGGTTGATTATGAGTATGAACCGCCACGAAAGCATAGAGATCGGCCAGGAAATCCTGGAGATTGCCATCGCACGCCAGAATAGAGGCGTCGTTGGCCTGGATCTGGCGGGCAATGAGGCCGATTTCCCCGGCGCGGAATTTGCGCCGGTCTTCCACAAAGCCCGGGAAGCCGGTCTGGGGGTCACCATCCATGCCGGCGAATGGGCCGGACCGGAGAGCATCCGTCTGGCCATCGATACGCTTGGGGCAAGTCGCCTGGGACATGGTGTCCGCATCATCGAAGAACCTGAATTGTTCGATGTGACCCGTGAACGCGGGATTGTCTATGAAGTGTGCCCGACCAGCAATATCCAATCGGGGGTTTATGACAGCTACGAGCAGCACCCACTGAAGGCCATGCACCAGGCCGGGCTGCTTACCACCATCAATACCGACAACACCAGTGTGAGCGCGCTCAGCCTGACCGATGAGCTGGCGCGCGCAGTCGAGTATATTGGGCTGAGCATAGATGATATCAAACAAAACACGCTTAATGCTGCCCGCGCGGCCTTTCTGTCTCCTGATGAGCGAGAAAGGTTGGTCAACCGCCTGATGGCGGAATTCTCCCCAGACGCACAAAAATCTCTCCAATAATTCCCTCTGATGGCTGCGGGGTTGGTCATCTCAGAGCATCGCATGTAGGTGCTCTACGCTCATGTGCCGTATAATGAAAGTGACGACCTGTTTTCAGCAAAGGCAAACTCTGTGCCCGATCAAACTGAGCCGGAGCCCAAAACTGACCCTTTCTTATTGTCTCGCTTCAAGATGGTGCGTGAGCAAATCGAGGGTCGGGGTGTGACCGAGCCACGTATTTTACAGGCGATGACCCGGGTTCCTCGCCATCTGTTCGTGCCGGAAGATTTGCACCAACAGGCCTATTCCGATGGCCCTTTACCGATTGGCTCCGGGCAGACGATCTCCCAACCGTACATTGTGGCACTTATGACAGAACTGCTCAACGTGCAGCCCGGCGACCGGGTGCTGGAAATAGGAGTTGGCTCCGGGTACCAAACCGCCATCCTGGCCGAACTGGCTGCCGTGGTTATCGGAGTGGAGCGCCTGCCTGATCTGGCACAGATGGCTGAAAGCAGGCTCAGGTCGATGGGCTACCAGAATGTGAGCGTTCACGTCACCGACGGCAGTGAAGGATTGCCGGAGGCTGCACCCTACGATGCCATCCTGGTAGCCGCAGCCGCACCTAACGTCCCCAAGCCGCTGATCGAGCAGCTGGCAGAGGGCGGGCGGCTGGTCATCCCGGTTGGCGGCACCTACGATCAGGTGATCGAGCGGCTGACACGGGAAGGCAAGGCAATTCACCGCGAGCGGCTGACACCGGTGCGCTTCGTACCGCTGATCGGCAAACACGGGTTCAAAGGCTGGTGAATAGGGGTTAGAATTTAGGGCATCCAATGCTTCAGATGTCTGGCGTTGGATATGTACTATTATCGTAACTACTCAGCAGCAATTCCTGGTTTGAATTGGTGTGTCAAGAATGCGCCCAGAAAAAAACTATCTCACCGCAGAGAGACGACCAGAGGTCGTGGTTTTGTCAGCAATCCCTGCTGCAAATCTCCAAAGCGGGAACTGCTGACTACTCAGTTACCTGGCGCTTTCTACTGTAACTATAGGTGATGCGTAAAAGGTAAATATGTGAAACGTCATGACTGTTCAACTGCTAGTACAGTTGGGCATAAGTTCATCGCCAGATTAAGGCAATCTTCCCAACTGTATAAAGTACTTTGCGTTGCACTTCTCGACTG
>JAFGMS010000435.1 GCA_016927375.1 Anaerolineae bacterium | reverse complement strand
ATCCCTAATCCCTAGAAATGGGTCTCGATGCGCTCGATGAGCCCGTCCCGCGCCTGCGCGGCATAAGGCGCGCCGATGTGCCCTCGCGCCAACTCGACGGTTCCGCCGTCTTCCATGTGCAGCACAATCTTCGATGGCTGTTGGCTGCCGGTCAGATCGGCCCGGTTGGGGTTGTGGTGAACGACGGTACACTTGCCCAGGAAGGTGAAGGTCACCGTACCTTGCTCGGTGAACAGCCAACCAGGGAGGCTTGGGCGGAAGCGCAGACACAGCTGACCGTCCTGTACAAAGAAGGGCCGCGCCCCGACCATCATGCGCCACCAGATGCTGATGAACTCGGCGGTCGAGCCGGTCAGGCGGGCCACGAAGCCCGCGCCGTGCAGCGATTCATCCGGATGGCTGCTGCTGACCAGGAAGGACGAGTTCTCCAGCGGGCTGCGCCCATACACCTGCGGATCGAGGAAGGGCACCAGGGCGCTCCGGAAATCCTCGAAGAACTCGGCGCACAGGCCGGCCCTCAGCGTCTCGAGCAGGTACTTGTACTCCATGTGCAGCCAGATCGACTCGTTCTCCAGCCAGCCCGGGGTGAAGGAGCGCGCCCGGCCAATCGCAGAGGGCTGATCGGCCAGTGAGGCGTTGACCTTGTACATCTTCAGCTTGCGGTCAAACAGATCGCTGGCCCTGACCTGCTGGTAGAGCTGGCGCGCCGCCGCCTGGTCGGGCTGGAGCTTAAGAGCATGGACGGCGCCTTCCAGAAAGAGCGGCAAGACCTTGGGCGTAAAGCGCCTGGCCTTTGCCAGCGGGCGCCCCCTGGCGTCGACGCGGGGCTGGCCGTCAGCCCCGCAGATAACCTCGTGCTCATCCACATCGAAGGTAAAATAGGTGGGCGGCACGCCGTTGTTCAGCGACAAGGCGCGCTCGATCCCTGCCTGAAGCCTGGCGCGCAGCTTCTCCAGGTCGCGCGACAGATCGGCCAGGTCGACGGGCCTGGTCTGGCCGTCAAAGCCAAACCGGATGCGCTCGCGGTAGGCCTCGCGCGCATCGGCGACCGCCTCCCAGTAAGCCTGGTCTTGCCGGAAGCCACCCAGCTGTTCGATGATCTGGTTGAGAAGGTCGAAGGTTTCCACCGGCACATCGGCCGTTCCACTGCCTTGCTCGCGGATGGCGGACAGCAGGAAATCGACCAGCCGGGCCAGCTCGTAGGTCTCGCACATCGATGAGCCGAGCAAGCCGGGCAGGCCGTTCATGGCATCGTCCCAGCCGGGCTTGCCGGCCTCCATCTCGATCCCCATTCCGAGCGGGTCGAGCGTGGCGAACTTGATAGCTGCCAGGCAGAGGAGCTTGACAAAGAGGGTGGTGCGGTAGACCGGGCCATAGCCGTGCCCCGTGCGCGCCAGGTTGGGCATCTCCGACCGGGCCTCGATCATGGCCCGTTTCTCCGCGTCCTCGACGACGGCGTTGTACTGCCGCACCCTGTCTCCAGCCAATACATAGCGCTCGGCGCGCGGCAGGACAACCTTGAAGTTGTCATAGAAGGTATAGACGGGCTTCCCGAAGAGCAGTTCAGCCTGGCGTTCCGGGTAGATATCCAGGTAGCTTTCGATCAGGTCAAGGTTATACGTCCAGTGATCGACCCAGTACCCTTCCGCAGGAACGGCCTCGAAATGCTGCCCGGCTTCGGAGAGCACCCGCCTGAGCAGCTCATCGCGCGATACATTGAGTCGCGTATCGTGATCGACAAGGGCGGTCAGCAGACTGCCGGGCGTGAACGGCTTATCCAGGATAGAGGCCAGAAGCTCAGGAGGATCAACCAGCACGAGGAGGCTTGCCCGCCGCTCCGGCGGCACGATGAACCGGCTGCCGAGGATAACCAGTGGGTTGTAGCCGTCGGCCTGGAGCAGGCTCACCAGCGTGACGATATTGAAATCGCCGACTTGTGGGTTGAGCAGCACCTCGGAGCGGCGGTTTTGGTTGACATCGCGGTAGGCGCCATTGCCCTGCGAATAGAATTCGGCCGCCAGAAAGTAATCGTTGTAATCACGCTCCAGATCGCCGTGCTTGCGGGAATAGATGTGGTAGATAAAGGGGTACTGCTCATCACCAAGCAGCACCGGCCAACCGCCCCGCATCACATTGTCCAGGAAATTCTGTTCACAATAGGCATCGAAGAGCGGAGCAGCGGTCTGAGTGGAGACCGTGGCGGTCAGTGAGCGCACCAGGTCATTGGCCTCGGCCCGTTTCTCTTGCAGATACCCTGGGCGGGTCAGGCGCTTGCTGTCGGCATTAATGGCCTCAACCGAGCGGGCATGACCGAACAGGCTGGAAAGCGTCAATGCTTCGCCTGGGGCCAGGTTAAAGGCTGTGCCGAAGAAGCCGCACGGCGTCCTGCCGACGACAATCTGCTTCTGCTCGAACAGCTCGGCCAGCGGAAGCTCCAGGAAGCGCCTGGGAACGCTGAACGACGTATCGGCGCCGAAAACGGCTCTGGGATCGACGATGGTAGGCAAAAGCTCCGGGTCAGCATCCGTGTACGCCAACGCGAAATTACCGGCCAACACATCGCCTACCTCGGCGGTATCACTGGGCGCCGCATGAAGGCGGTAGAAGGGCAGCCGCCGCTCCACATTGTAGACGGCCATCCAGGCTTCCAACGTGCGGTTGATGTTCTTGAGCAGCGCATCGGTGACGCCGTGCGGGATGACCGCCGGCAGCCCATCGAGCAGCTCGCCGGAAAGCCTCTCACCTCCGATGTTGCTCAGCGTAACCTGCCGGGCAAGCGCAGCAAAAGGCTCGCAGGCCAGAACAAAATACAGGACATTGACCTGTAAGCCCTGGTCGGTGCCCAACTCCACCAGCTCCAGCTCATTGGCCGCGACATACATCGTCCGCTTTGGCATCGCCACGGTGAAGGGCGAGAACGGCTCGTAGAGCGAAGTCGCTGTGCCTTTTTGGAGCTTGACAAAGGTACGAAACCCCAGCAGTGTACTGGACTGGTAAGCCTTATTCGCCGGCTGGAACTCCATGATAGGATGGTTCTTGCTCTCTACGCCAAAGGCAGCGATGGCCTGCCCGCGGTTCACATAGAACACCCACAGGGGAATACCAAAAGGGCCGGCAATACCCGGCAAGAAACTGGAGAAAGGCCGGGCCGAAGTAAAGTCATTGACGATGAAGCGACCACTGCTGTCAAACGGGTCCTGCATAGGTTTCTCCCCCAGATGCATATCGGCAGGCCTGGCTGCCGTATCGATCTGACGCTCTATGTGGATTTCAACGGGCATTTCGGTGATAAGTGATGAGTGATGAGTGATGAGT
>JAFGMS010000434.1 GCA_016927375.1 Anaerolineae bacterium | reverse complement strand
CCTGAAAGCCAGTAATCAGGGAGACATTTAGCCCGTATTGGTGTTGGTTGTTAATGTTCTATCATTCCTTTTTGGCGAAAGTCCAGTTGTATATTAGGGGAAGTCAAATTTAACCTGGTGTCAAGCCAGTTCAGAATGGTAAGCTGAATGCTTCACGGTCCTTAACGATCGCGCTCCCGCAGATGTGGGAAGAGCAGCACCTCGCGGATGTTGGGGCAGTCGGAGAGCAGCATCACCATTCGGTCGACGCCCATTCCCCAACCACCACAGGGCGGCATCCCATAACGCATCGCCCGCAGGTAATCCTCATCAACCGGGTGGCTTTCTTCGCTGTCGTCTCCGTAAAGACGTCCCATCTCAAGGAAGCGCTGTTCCTGGTCGAGCGGATCGTTAAGCTCGGTGAAGGCGTTGCCCATCTCCACGCCGGCGATAAAAAACTCGAAGCGCTCCACATGGGTGGGATCGTCGGGTTTCTTCTTGGCCAGCGGGCTGATGTCACGTGGATAGTCGAGCACAAAAGTCGGCTGGATCAGATTGGGCTCAACATCTGTGCCCAGCAGCGAATCGACCAGCTTGCCCCAGGTGCTGGCCGGATCGGGGTGCTTGCCCTTCTTCACCATGACAGCCTTTAGCGACTCGGCATCGGGGTGCTCGACATAGTCGATCCCGGCATACTGGATGATAGCATCCCGCAGCGTGATGCGCTGCCAGGGCGGAGCGAAATTGATAGTATGCCCCTGGAATGTCACGGTAGCACCACCGGTGACTTCCTGAGCTACATATGCTACCAGCCGCTCGGTGATATCCATGACATCGACATAATCGCTGTAGGCTTTGTAGAACTCGACCTGCGTAAATTCCGGGTTGTGGGTGCGGTCGACACCCTCATTGCGGAAATCGCGGCCGATCTCGTAGACGGCATCGTACATGCCTACCAGCAGCCGCTTCAGGTACAGCTCGAAGCTAATGCGCAGGTAGAGATCCTGTTTTAGCTGGTTGTGGTGAGTCATGAAAGGACGCGCTGCTGCCCCACCATAGATGGGATGCAAGATGGGCGTTTCGACTTCCAGGAAACCGTCCTGATCGAGGAAACGCCGGATGGCGCTTACCACGCGGGCGCGGGTGATGAATGTCTGCCGCACGTCCGGGTTGACGGCCAGGTCGGCATAGCGCTGGCGATAGCGCTCTTCTGGATCTTTGAATCCTCCGTAGCGCTCGACTGTGCCATCTTCCAGCCGCCGCTCTTTGATGACCGGCAGCGGGCTCAACGACTTGGAGAGCAGTGCCAACGAGTCGACCAGCACGGTGACCTCGCCGCGCCGAGTACGCATCATCGTGCCCTTGGCTTGAACGAAGTCAAACAAATCCAGATCGTCGTCAAATAGAGATTGGTTCTCCTCGCCAACTTTGTCTCGTTTGATCCACAACTGGATGCGTCCCGTCCCATCCTCGATGTGCGCCCACGATGACTTTCCTTGCGAACTTATTCTCACGATTCGACCACAGATAGCAACGGAGATCTTCTCCGGCTCCTGGCCTTCCGGTGTAGCCGCCTCGATGTTCACGTAGGCTGCCATGGCTTGCTCGATGGTATGGGTGCGCTCCGCGCGTGTGGGGTAGGGCTCGATGCCCTTTTCGCGAATGCGCTCCAGCTTCTCTAAGCGTTCTTTTTCGACGTTGTTATCAGGTTGCCACACAGAATTTTTACCACCGCTCATTTATTGTTAATAGAGAGAATGTGATAGGTGAATGTACCGTCCGGTGCTTCGATTGTGATGACATCTCCAACATGCTTGCCAAGTAGGGCGCTCCCAACCGGGGAGACATCGCTGATCTTTCCGGCTACGGGGTCAGCCTCGGCCGGACCCACGATGTGAAAGGTTTCGGGATCATACCCTTCTTCTTGCACAGTAACCACGCTGTTGAGTCTTATTGCATCCTGGCCATCCCCATCTGCAGCCTCCTGGTCTTCGATGATGCTTGCCCGGCTGAGAAGCATCTCCAACTGCTGAATGCGGCCCTCGATGAAGGCCTGCTCATTCTTAGCATCATCATACTCTGCGTTTTCGACCAGGTCACCGCCCTCTTCCAGCGCAACACGTAGGCGTTCTGCTACCTCACTGCGGCGCACAGTACGCAGATAATTTAACTCGGATTCGAACTTACGGAATCCATCCCGCGTCAGATGTACGATCTGATCTTCCATAGAACTCTTTTCCTTGCCTGAGAATATGCGGCTAATGAAAAGCTAAAAAAGACCGCCCCAGCGGGCGATCCCCTTATTGAATCTGCTATTCCATTAAGAAATAGACACACGAACCGGGTATATCATCTAACACCCAGTTCGTAGCCGCCCATATCTTATCATAGCTGCGGTTTTGTGTAAAGTTTGCCAGCTATTTCCGTGACATCTTGATTTTTCTATCCAAATTCAAACGAAATACAATCCGTTCTCCTATTGTAATCGACCCCGTCAGCGCCTAGACTTAGAATATAGATAAGCAAGTAATGTTCAGCCACCAGTTGATGGCTTATGTTGGGGGACAATCATGTCATTTGCTGCAAACTCTACTCGCAATATCTTCTATCCTGCTTTTGGCTTGGCCAGGCTTCGCAGCAGAAAAGGACAGCGTTGGGCTGCTCTTGTCGATTGGATCAGCACTCTGAACGAAAGCACTCCTGAGGTTATGGCCTTTACCCTGACCATGCGCCGTCTAAATCGCTCTCACGATCACTCTCAGGATGTGTGCCGCGACCCATTCTGTGCACTCTGCGCTACGTCGATAGTAGACAGCTTCAACGGCGGTGAAGAAGCATTACTGGCTGCCTACCACGCAAATCTCGCGGAGGTGAATCACACTCTTGCAACAATGCGCATGCGACCGTTGGCGAAGCGTACGAATATTGCTGTGGCCTGACTGCCTTCCATCGACAACCCACCGTCCGACGATGTTCTTCTCTGGCTGACGAGACTCTACCAACAGTTCTTGCTGGCTTCATCTTACGGTTCGTAGTTGCTCATCTTCACGTGTTACCCATCACTTGTCGTTTGTAAACCTCCAAACCTACTGACCCGTCACTTATGTAGTTGCTGCCCAGCCGGCAACCACGTTACAATGGCCGTTTGGGATAGGGAAGTAGTGGGTGAGGTGAGGAAAAGTATGCCCCCAACAATTGATTCTACACGCCAGGCTATTGAGCTTGCTAAAGCGGGCAAAACGCAAGAGGCCCGTGGTATGTTGGTTGATCTGCTCAAAGTCGATCAGAATAATGTGGACATCTGGGCCACTCTGGCAAGGCTGTCCGAGACCCCTAAGGACGCTGCCTACTGCCTCAAACAGGTGTTAAGAATCCAGCCCGATAACGAATGGGCCAGGTCAAGCCTGCAGCATCTGAGTCAAAGAAAGGCTACACCAGACGGAGAACCTCAGCCGCAAGATGTGCCGTTTCAGGCCCATCAACCATCAGGTAAGCAAAGTAAGCCTGTTCTCAGTAAATCCGGGGCGATTGCACTCATCGGCCTCATGACCGGACTGCTTGTAGTGAGTATCGCTGCCGCAGTGCAGTTTCCTGCTGGTCTGTTCTCGCCAGCAACTGGAGAGCCCGACCTTCAATCTGCTACACCACTGCCAAGCGTATCGACCCTAAGTCCTAATGCCGTCTCCCCAGCGATAATCGACCAAAAAACACTGCTTCCTACCGTAAATGTTTGGAATATAACCAGCACCATCTTTCCCCTCACAACGACAGGGGGTAACACTACTGCTACGCAAACCATTCAGACCCTAACAGCGACATTGGCTCCCACTCCCACCCTGTCACAAACGCCGATAGTGACTCCTACCGATTACCCAACACCAACTGATCCTCCTGAGCCCGATGACGTGCCAACTGATGAGCCTGTGCCGGCTCTTGGACCGTGCGACTGTTATGGAGCCAGCCTGACCTGCAGAGACTTCGATACGCAGGCAGAGGCTCAGGCCTGTTATGATTACTGTCTTGAAGAAACAGGGATTGATATTTTCTTTCTCGATACCAATAACAACAACATCGCCTGCGAAGATCTCCCCTCATAAGGAACCCTCCAGGCATTTTGGGCGTCTCATAAGAGAAGATATTTGTTAGCCTTATATCGTAAACTGACTGCTGACAAAACGCCAAGCAGCAGAACAATGAGGAGACTTGTCCTGATGGGTCTATCAAGGATATGGCTTATGTGGCTTTTGATGATTTTGATACTGGGGCTGACTGCCTGCGCACAGGCGGCGCCTGAGCTGCCGGATGCTGGTGAGCCGGACGATGTGCCCGAGCAGCCTGCTGCGACTCCGGAGCCACAGGCAACGGTGACTACCCCTGGAGGCGTACAGCGCCCTGTCCCCACACTTCCCCGCACACCCGACTTTGTCCAGCCGACCCCACCCCTTCCGGTTGGCGAGGTTCCGCAAGAGCTGCTCGATGAGATGATCGATAAGCTGGCGGCACAATTGAGCATCGACCGCCAGGATATCATGGTGGTAGCCGCGGAGGCGGTCGTCTGGAATGATGGCTCACTGGGTTGCCCCAAACCGGGGGAGTTCTACACAGAGGCATTAGTTCCCGGCTACCGGGTCATTCTCGAGGTCGACGGTCTCCGGTACGACTATCATGCCTCCGAGAACGGTTATTTCTTTCTATGCCAATCCCCACAGTCGGGACGGGGTCTGCCGCCGGACAGCCGGACGCCAGATCGCTGATCCACACCTATGCCCCACACACAAGCAGCGAGAGGCTCCCTGTGAGGAGCCTCTCTTGAGCCCAGACCGCCATCATTTTCGTCTGGCATTGGTTAACAAACCTGACAGTATTTATTCGTCCTCGGGAATGAACATCTCAGATCCACCCAATAATCCCGTGAACCATCCGAACCATCCCAAGCTATTTCGCTTCGAAGTGGCTCCATGGATAATTGCCGGTGTAGGCAATGTACCAGTAGCCACCGATTTTGGCGGGCAGGCTGCCCACTGGGACGTAGGTATTGGTATAGTCCACACCATTGATCGTTAGGCTGGCCAGGTTCCAGGAGTTGACATAGGCACCCAGGTTGTTGGACTGCCAGCAGAAGGTGCCTGCTCCATTTTGGGTGAATGGAGCCGTAATGGTAGCATCCACCGGGCTGCAGGCGCCGCCGCCGGAGGTGGGGGTTGCAGTCAGCATCACCGGCGTGTTCGTGAGGGTGGGAGTGGCAGTCACAACAACCGGTGTGTTGGTTCGGGTCGGTGTGGACACAACTGGCGTGTTGGTAGCCACTACCGGGGTGCTGGTCGGGCCGCCGGTGCCGGCTGCTTCGAAGTGTCCCCAGGCAACGTTGCTGATGTAGCTGACGTACCAATAGCCGTTGATCTGGGCCGGGTAGGAGCTGGAGGAGACGTAGGTGTTGGTGAAATCGACACCGTTGATCGTCAGTTTGGCCAGGTTCCAGGAGTTGACATAGGCACCCAGGTTGTTGGACTGCCAGCAGAAGGTGCCGGTGCCGTTATGGCTGAAGGGCGCACTAATGGTAGCATTCACCGGGCTGCAGACAGCGCCTCCGGGGGTCTGAGTAGGCGTCGGGCTGGGGCCGGTAGTCGGCGTACGCGTTGGAGTCAATGTGGGATAATCTCCACCTGGGAAGACCAATTCGGGGTGCTTGCTGAGAAAAGCATTGGTGGCCGGGACGAGCTGGTCGAACCCCCCGTTGCTATCTACACCATTCGAAGTCCAGGGCATGACACCTTGCCAGCCATTGAGGTAAGCATTTTCATAATCCTCAGTAAGGGTATGATCGGTGGAACCGGTACCGGGTGTTTCGCCAATCATGCAGGGTTTGCCGGGATCGGCGCCATAATACTCGGCGGGCGATTTATAGAACGGAATACCGCCGAAATAGGGATCCTGCCAGGGATAGTAGTGTGATGAGTAGAAGTCAATATAGACATCCGGATCATTCACTTTTGCTCTCAGGACGCTATCGGCAATCACGTTTCCTTCACAACCATTGGGACACGAACTGTTGTACTTGGGCATCCCCATACCCACCGTCACCAGAACAGGACTGTTTTCATGAATAGCGCGGGCAGAACGCGCCCAGTATTCCTGCAAGTAGTCCCAGGGGAGCTGGCCTACTTCGGCGTTCTCATATACCCAGTCCGGCTCATTGATGAGGTCAATCGACCACAGATAGGGGTTGGACTCGTAGCGGTTGACGAAAGGGATGACGTAGTTGGTAACGTACGAGTCTATGTTGTTATTGCTTTGAATCATATTGCGCCATCTAGTGTAAGTGGAGTAGGTATCCTTGAAGTGGTCAAAGGAAATCAGCGTAGCCATGATGTAGATTTGTCTGTCCTGGGCAATCTGGAAGAAGCTGTCGAGGTCTTGCCAGTGCTTATCGGTTGCGCCAGAGACATATCCTGCTTCACTAATGTTAATGCCAACTTCGCCGCTGCAAGTGATCCACACACGGGTTGCATTGACACCGTTGTCATGCAACTGCTGAAAGTGGCTGTCCCACCAGCTCGCGTTATAGCTGCCTCCAAAGTCGTTCCAGTTATTCCACGGTGTGTTGGCCCCATTGATCCAGATGCGCTGACCACCGGCCATAAACTGGCCGCCACTCACCGTGATCCGGTCACCAAACTCCGCCTGGGCAGCCGGCTTGGGGCTGAGCCCGAGTAACAAAAGTGTCAGGATCAGCACCGGGACAATGGCTAGAAATCTCAATGAGCGTTTGTTGAACATGACTGACCTCCTGTAAGTAGCGAGATGTTTGTCACTGCCGAATGTAAGGCATTGGCAAACAAGAGAAACCTAAATGCCAAGGACGGATACCCTGGCCAGCAGTGCTACGAATTTTTGTGAGACTACAAGTTTTATCCTCCAGCTTTGAGAAGTGCCTCGCTCAAATGTAATGACACTTTTTAAGCGGGATAGAAGGGGCATTGCTGCAAGCGAGGAACAGAAAATATTGACCCCTGTTGACAGCATGTGGCTATCTACACTTACCGTAACATACCTTATTGTCAAGATCCCTCTACACTATCAGAGGAGGTTTGCGGTTGAATTGATACAAAACAATGGGATAAGGGGGCTGGGCAGCACCTGGTACTATTGGCGAATTCAATAATAGAAGTCTACGGGCTAGGGGAGTTGAGCAATCGTCCGATTTTGCTCTTAAGGTTCGATTTCATCTTTCCTTTCAACAGGGTGAGTCGTGAGAGATTGGTACATCCATTCAACGTCGTGGTAATCCGGCCCAACTCGAATAAAGCGCGGCTCAATGCCATAGGGAACAAAGCCCGCCTTCAAGTATAGCTGCCGAGCAGCTTCATTCCCTACAGTCACAGCCAGTGTCAGAGCCTCCAGGCCGCTTAATGTTTGGGCGTGGCTCAAGACGTGCTCAAGCAATTGGCGGCCAACTCCACTCCGCCGTTCTTCAGGGACGACGTACATGCCGCCCAATGAGGCTTTGTGACGTGCCTTGATCCGTTTTGGACGCAACAGAACCAGCATACCGATCAGCGCTTCATCATGCCAGGCACCGAAGTGAAGAATATCAGGTGGGGTACTTGCCAGCCGTTGGGCGATTTCCTCGATGGGTGTATCTGCCTCTTCGTCGTAGCTGGCCAAGAATGCTTCCGGATGCTCGCGGAGGGCTCGCAGCCGGAGGGCCTGATAGGAAGCGGCATCTGTTGGAACAATCAAACGTATCGGCACATGCTCCTCATAATTTCGTGGCTCTTGTTGAACAATCATCCAATCGATCAGCTTTTGCGTTTTCTACGTCTCTTCGGCGATGCTTTCTCTGCCTCGTCCAAACTTTCTGCCTTCCAATACCCCGAGAGTGCAATCAGCGCGGCGGAGGCTGTGTTGCCGCGGCCCTGCTCCCAGAAGCGGCCCATGTTCCAGGTCATTACCAAGTCGCGTTTG
>JAFGMS010000054.1 GCA_016927375.1 Anaerolineae bacterium | reverse complement strand
TCCCATCCGCCTTCCTGATGGCTTACCAGAACTGTGACCTGTTTACTGTCTACTGTTAACTTACAACAAAAAAACCGCCGTTTTCTTTGGCGGCAGACGGACCCACTATTCGCTATTAGCGTTTAGTTGTATCTTTTTCTTCCGTCTGCCTCCTTTCTGAGTTGTTCAATATCTTGGAAGGACATCACTAAGTCCTCCCACAATACATGCCTAGTATAACATGCCTCTGCTCCCAATACAAGGGCTTTTTCTGTTTTTTCCAAAACTTATGGGCTTTTGCTTAAGCGCCCATCCTCGAAAGCATACTGAGCATCAAAACAACGTTCAACCCCCCATCGATTAGACCGAAAAGAGATGGGCGTTTCCTTGCTTGCCGACCATTTGTAGGACCCCCATCCTGGTAAGGCAGTAAGTCATCTTCTGAGCCACAGGTAGGCGTTGATGCAACGCCAACGAAAGTTTCCGGTTGGTAAATGGCTGTGGCAGATCGGCCGGAAGCAGAAGTAAGAAGTCAGCAGGCTCTTGAAAGAGACTGCACTCCAGCACCTCGACCAGGCGTCGATCCACAATGCTCCACCCTTTACGACGCCAGCTTCCCCGACCATCGTCACGCCGGATTTCTTCCTCACGAGTGAGGAGTACTTCCATCTCGAAATTGGGATGTGCAGCCAGATGCGGAATGCTTACCAACTCTCCAAAAATATGTTCGACGCGACCGCGACGAGGAGATTTTCGGCGTTCCTTGAGCGCACCATCCCGATCTATCTTGACAAGCCATCTCTCTTGGGCAATCGGATGGACCAGTCTCACCGGATGGTTCTCAAGCAACCGCTCAAGCTTGCGTCTTAACTTACCACAATGCCGCGTCTGTATCTCGATCAGCAGCTTATCACGGACGAGGTCGACAACATAACCATCAACATCAGCCTCGCACCGATCACCCGGCTGGGCATACCACTCTTTGAGGGCAGCATGCAAAGAGCGTTCGGCCAATGTCCCAATACTATTACTCAACAGAATCTCCCCAACTTCTCCGCGATGGTCACTTCACCCCTCATCTTCCAAATCAACGAAGGGAAAGTCATCGTCAGGAGGGCCATCCAGAGGGATAAAATAATGGTAATTGCTTGGGCCTGCGTGCTTCTCCAGCCTGCGCATGATCACATCGACGTTATCATAGGGGCCGGCGATAAAAAACGGCTTTCCATCCTTACCAAACGCCAGATCATAAGATTCTTCCAAAACACCCCGCTCCTCCAGCAGGTAGCGAGACCACTTGTAATCCTTCTGAGGCTTGAAGCCGAACTGTGCAGCATAGTCGATAGCCTGGTAGACAATTTGATGAGCTAACTCGGGTGGGCATTTCTTCGGTTTGGAAGGATGCGTCGATTTGGGCCTAACCTCTCGGCGATATCGGCTGGGAGAGTAACCTACATTGCAGAAGGTATTTTTGAGCCCTAAACAGAACATATCGACAAGGTAGACGCCAAAAGCGATATTGCCATCCGGCTGTTTCCGGGCTATGAGGATACGGACAAGACCCTCGCTGTCATCTTCCTCCCAATCTTCATTGATCAAGCACTCCAGGATAGGGTACTCCCGAGCCTTGCGAATCAGCGCCCTCGGAGATGTTGTCGCTGTATTTTGAGCACATCTCCACCTCCCGGTGGCATTCGCTTTCTTCTTGCGTCTTTTAATAAGCTTTTTCTGCCGCTGTCTTTCGTCTCTTGGCATATTGATTATCCTCCGATGAGCTAATTTGAGGGAATCGATTATATCGCTCCCCTACTGGGCAATCAACAGATATGGCTCTTCGATCAATTGTTTGATGTACTGCAAGAAACGTGCCGCCGGTGCCCCGTCCACCAGACGATGGTCAAAGACCAGGCTGAGGGTCCACATCTGGCGGATGGCGATCTCCTCCTTAAAGGGAACCACTTTGGGTGCAATGCGACCCACGCCCAAGATGGCCGCTTCGGGCAAGTTGATGACCGGAGTGAAGGCATCTACATCGTGCATCCCCAGGTTGGTGATGGTAAAGGTACCGCCAGTCAGGTCTTCGGGCATCGAGCGGCTGTTGCGCGCCCGCTCTATCAGGGCACGCAACTCGGTGCCAAACTGGCGCAAGCTCTTCTGATCGGCATCACGGACGACAGGAACAAGCAGACCTCGTTCAGTGTCTACAGCCATACCCAGGTTTACATAACCGAGGATCTCGATGGCATCTGGAGCCAAGCGAGCGTTCATATACTGGAAGCGGCGCAGAGCAGCGGCCACAATCATTGCCAGTAGATCATTGTAGCCGGGTGCAAAGTCCCACTCTTCGGACACTGTAGCCTTGAGGCGCTCGCGCATGGCCACGAACTCAGTAGCATCCGCCTCCATCAGCAGCGTCACACGCGCGGTGGTATGCACACTCTCTCCCATGCGCTCGGCGATGATGCCGCGCACGCCTTTAAGCGGAATGCGCTCGACAATCTCCAATTGCTGGGCTTCTGCAGATCCGGCAGCCCGGGCAACGTCGTCTTTGATGATTTTTCCACCGGGACCGCTGCCGGTAACGGAGTGTAAGTCGACGCCCGCAGCCGCGGCCATCTTCTGCGCGACGGGTGTTGCTTTCGGAAGGGCGGACAGGTAAGCAATTACATCTCGTTCTACAATGCGGATGCCTTCATAGCCGGTGGGCGTTACCTGGGCCGGTTCAACCCCCCTTTCCGAAGCGAGTTTCCGGGCACGCGGTGATATAAATAGTCGCTCTCCGTTTCCAGCAGTAGTTGGGGACGGCTCCAAAGACGTCTCGGGGGCGGGGACCGCTTTGTGGGCAGGAGATTCTGTTGGAGCGGCGGAATCCACCGCAGGTGCCGGCGCTTCTACGGAGAATGTATCCGTCTCTTTCCCAATGATGGCGACAACAGTCAACACCGGCACCACATCGCCCTCTTTACAGGGACCAATATGAATGGTGCCTTTGGCGTTAGCTTCCACAGTGAAGATGGCTTTGTCCGTCTCTACCTCTATCAATTCCTGCCCCTGGCTAACCTTATCACCATCCTCGACCAGCCAACTGATCAGCGTGACTTCCTCAACCGTCTGACCTAGCTTGGGGATGAAGACTTCCTCGGCCATCAGCTCACCACCTTCCGGCACGCGGCCATGATGCGGTTCACGTTGGGGATAGCTTCATCTTCGAGAACCTCGGCGCGCGGTACAGGCACATTGGCCGAGGCTACACGCATCATTGGCGCGTCCAGATAGTCGAAGGCCTGTTCGTTGACTTGAGCCATGACCTCATTGATGAAGCTGGTGTTTTCATAAGCTTCGGTGACGCCCACCAACCGGCCGGTCTTCTTGACCGAAGTGACAATGGTATCTATATCGAGCGGTTTGAGTGTGCGTAGGTCGATCACTTCTACATCGATATTTTCTTCGGCCAGCATCTTGGCGGCTTCGAGGGCGTGGAGCACCTGGCGAGAATAGGTGACCAGGGTCACATCTTTGCCGGGGCGCTTGATATCAGCCACGCCGAAGGGAATGATATAGTCTTCTTCCGGGACGAGCCCCTTTTCCTTGTAGAGCATTTTGTGCTCGATGAACATCACTGGGTTGTCGTCACGAACGGCGGCTTTGAGCAGGCCCTTGGCGTCATAGGGTGTGCTGGGCATGACAACATAGATGCCGGGGAAGTGTGTCCACAGACTCTCCAGCGACTGCGAATGGTGGGCGGCAATGGCGCGCCCCGCGCCGCCCTCGGTGCGGATCACCATCGGGACGGATGTTTTGCCTCCGAACATGTAACGGTTCTTCGCTCCCTGATTGGCAACCTGATCCATTGCCAGGGGAGTGAAGTCCACATACATGATCTCGGCAATGGGGCGCATACCGACCATCGATGCGCCGACGGCCGCGCCCCCAATGGTGGCCTCGGAGATGGGAGTATCGATCACACGCCATTCGCCAAATTCCTCGTAGAGGCCACGCGTCGCGCCATAGGCGCCGCCATACAGCCCCACATCCTCACCCATGATAAAGACATTAGGGTCATGGAGCATTTCTTCACGGGCAGCCTCGACTAATGCCTGAGCATAGGTAATCTCGCGCTCTATCTCTCCACCGGCTATCGCCTCACGCAGGCGGCGGTCTATTTCGTAATCGGCGGCGGTAAACTTGGGTGGGGCATAGACATCGGTGTCCACTTCCTCGGCCTTGGGTTCAGGAGAGGCATTGCTGAAAGCCAGGGCAGTCTCCATCTTGCCTTCCACGGCAGTTTCGAGCGCCTCGAACTCACTCTCTGTGAGCATCTTTACGGCTTCGAGATTCTCTTTAATCACCGTGATAGGATCGCGCTTCTTCCACTCGGCTTCCTCCTCACGCGTGCGGTAGGCACGCGGATCGGAGTGAGAATGGCCAAACCAACGATAGGTCTTGCACTCAATCAGCGTGGGCCCTTCGCCACGGCGGGCGCGTGCGGCGGCTTTTTCGACCGCGCCGCGCACAACCAGCACATCCATGCCGTCCACCACCTCGCCGGGGATGCCATAGGCAGAGACACGGCTGGCGACATCGGGCAACTTGGTCACTTTCTTGAAGGGCACCGACATGCCATACATATTGTTCTCGACAACGAAGATCACCGGCAGGTCCCAGGCGGAAGCCATATTGAGTGATTCGTGAAAGTTGCCGGTGTTGGCTGCGCCATCCCCAAAGAAGCATACGACCACCTGGTCAGTGCCCCGCAGCTTCTGGGCTAAAGCGGCCCCCACAGCTACAGGGATATTGCCGCCAACGATGCCCGTGGCACCCAGGTTACCATGCTCCACATCGGCAATGTGCATGGATCCCCCCTTGCCTTTGCAGTAGCCGCCCGATTTGCCCAACACCTCAGCCATCATTTTGTTGTAGTGTTCTTGCTTGGCTTCGGGGGTCTTGGCGGAGCGATCGCCGTGAGCGTGGGCATGGCCATGCCCACGGTGGGTGCTGGTGATCAGATCGTTATCGCGTAGGGCGGCCACCGCCCCTACAGCCACGGCTTCCTCGCCGGCATAGAGATGCGAAGCGCCTTTGAGCACAGCTTTGCTGAGCAGGTTGGCGATAGTATTTTCGAGCTTTCGAATTTCCATCACCTGGCGCAAGTAACTGACCAACTCCTCTTTAGTGAGCCCCTGCTCCTCAATCATGGCGGAGACGATCTCCAGACGTGACGGGCTGGCGACGGTATTGACTTCGGTAGACATGAACAAATACTCCTTCAAACAGAATGGTTGGATATTACTGCTCCAATCAAGGAGCATATAGAAAGCAGCCGGAAGAGCTCCGAGCATGCCGGCACAAAAATCGATCTACACCTGGATCACACGTGCCCCCAGGGCGCGGGCCTGCGCGATCAGGCCGGCGGGGGCATCTGTATCGGTGACAATAATATGCAGGTCCTCTGGCCGGGCGAACGAGGCCGGCCCAACGCGGCCCCACTTGGTCGCATCGATCAGGGCGACCACCTGGCGGCACATCGCCGCGACGGCATGCTTCACCTCTGCTTCGCCGGCACTCACATCCGTCAGGCCCTCGGGAAAGCTCAGGCCATGAGCGCCGAAGAAGCCGGTTTTGATATTGTATTTTTGTAAGATGGCAAGGCCGTCCGTACCCATCAGCGAAGCTGTGTCGCGCTGCAAGGAGCCACCGGTCATCACCACACTCACGCCGGGCGCATCGAGCATCGACTGGGCCACGACCAGGCTGTGGGTCAAGATGGTCAGATCTCGGTGTTGGCGCAAGGCCTGGACCAGGACAAGGGCCGTACTGGAAGCGTCAAGGAAGACAGCGTCCCCGTTGGCAACAAACTCAGCCGCAGCGGTTCCGATGCGCTCCTTCTCATCGACCTGCTGCTGGCGGCGGATCAGCAGTGAGAGCTCCGGGGCACGTGTGGCAGGCACGGCGCCCCCATGCGTGCGTACGATCAGATCCCGGGCAGCTAACTGCTGCAGGTCAGCGCGGATGGTGACCTCGGAGACGCCAAACATATGGCTGAGCTCAGCTACGCTGGCACGACCGTTCCGGCTGATGTGGGTGATGATCTGCTGCTGTCGCTCTGCAGGATAAAGATCGGTTTGATTTTCCATCGGTCCGACTTTCTAATCCTTACAATATCTTTCGAT
>JAFGMS010000053.1 GCA_016927375.1 Anaerolineae bacterium | reverse complement strand
GTCAACGTGTCAACGTGTCAACGTGTCAACGTGTCAACGTGTCAACGTGTCAACGTGTCAACGTGTAACCCTGTAAACTCCAAGAAAGAGCCATCATGCACGCAAATATCGTTCTACTCCCCGGTGACGGGATCGGGCCGGAGGTGGTTGCCGAAGGCCGTCAGGTACTGGAAGCTATCGCCAAGAGTGGCGGGCATACCTTCACATTCACGGAGCATCTGATCGGCGGCATCGCCATCGACACCCATGGCACAGCGCTGACAGATGAGACGGTCGAGGCCTGCCGCAAGGCCGACGCGATACTGCTCGGCGCGGTGGGCGGCTTCAAATGGGACAACCCATCGGCGGCTGTCCGGCCGGAGCAGGGGCTGCTGCGCATTCGCCAGGAGCTGGGCCTGTTCGCCAACCTGCGCCCGGTCAAGATCTTCCCCCAGCTGGTCGATTCATCGCCGGTGCGCCCTGAGCGCCTCAAAGACGTCGATCTGATGTTCGTGCGTGAGCTGACCGGCGGCATCTATTTCGGTAAGCCGCAGCTGAGAGAGACGGTCGACGGGAAAACCCGCGCCGTCGACTCGATGGTCTACACCGACGATGAGATTCGCCGCGTGGTACGGCTGGCCTTCCGGCTGGCGCAGGGCCGGCGCAAGAAAGTAACCTCGGTGGACAAGGCCAACGTCCTCGAAACGTCGCGGCTGTGGCGGACAGTTGCCGCGGAGGTCGCCGCCGAGTTCCCCGATGTCACGCTGGAGAACCAGCTGGTCGATTCGGCGGCCATGCGCCTGATCCAGAACCCGGCTTCCTTCGATGTGGTGGTGACCGAGAACATGTTCGGCGACATCCTGACCGACGAGGCGTCGGTGCTGGCGGGGTCGCTGGGGATGTCGCCCAGCGCGTCGCTGAGCGAGGGCAAGCTGGGGCTGTACGAGCCCATCCATGGCTCGGCCCCCGATATCGCCGGCAAGGGCATCGCCAACCCGATTGGCACCATCCTGAGCGTCGCCATGCTGCTGCGGAACTCGCTGGGGCTGGAGGCCGAGGCCAAAGCCGTCGAGCTGGCGGTGGCCCGCGCACTCGAAGCAGGGGCACGCACGGCCGATCTGGGCGGCAAGTCCTCCACCAGCGAGATGGGCGCTCTGATCCGCCAGAAGATGGCCGGTTAAGGTACACCTCTACCGTCCATTTTTATCGCTGAGAATGCATAGGGTGCTTCAGATCCTGCATTCTCAGCGATTTTCGTGATACCCCAGAAGCTTTCAAGGCCGAGATTACAAACCGGCAGTGATTTGCATTGATGCCTATTGGCATTCCTACCCCTATCGCTTAAGTAGTACTCAAGCGAATCTGACGCAGGTTGGTCGGAAGCTCCTCAGGTTAGACGCCTTGCCTTTTCGCCCTGGCAAAGCTATAGTCGCGTATAGCTAACATTTTGTTGGTGATGTAGACACCCTTTCATAATTCGCCGATCAGGATCTTGGACTCCAAGAAAACTATGCCTCCAGTTAGAAAACATTTTGCCTCGATACTTTTCTTATTGTTACTGGTGGCGATTGTAAGCGTTTATATTGCCCAGCTGCAATCAGTGTTAGCCAATGACTTTGTGATCGATGATGCGTTCATCTATAGCCGGTTTGCACGCAATTTTGCACAAGGATCTGGTTTTGTGTGGAACCCTGGAGAGGCCCCTGTTGAAGGCTTCACCTCTTTTCTCTATCTCATTCTACTGATAGTAACAGAGAAGCTGGGTTCGTCTTCAATAGTTGTCATGCCCATTCTAGGTGTCGTTTCTTTCCTGGCTATATTGGTCTTGAGCTGGTATCTTGGAGAGACGCTCAACCCTGGTCATAGGTTGGAAAATCTAGTCTCTCTCAACCTCATAGGGCTGTCCCCGATATTTCTGCACTGGACCACGACTGGCATGGAAATGCCATTCTATACGGCACTCCTGATCATATCAGCACTGAGCTATTTGGGATATCAGCGCCACAAATGTCCTGCGTGGGTTGTGGGGTTCAGTTTTGCCATAACTACATTGAGCCGTCCAGAAAGCCTCGGTCTGTTTGCGATCACACTTGTGTTTGACTGCCTCACCAGGTTTAGCAGTAAGAAAAGGCTGTTGCTTCAAGACACCTTGTCTATGGTAATGGCTTTTGTGTTTATCTATGTCCCTGTCTTTGCGTGGAAATGGACTTATTTCGGGTATCCATTCCCTAACACATATTATGCAAAAACAGCAGGGATAAGCTCTGTCCAGATAGGTGAAGGATTGCTGTATTTAGGCAGGAGCTTGATGTACTATGCCTTTGCAGGAATAGGGGTTCCACTCATTCTACTACTGACTAGACTGAACAAAACTAAGTGGAACACAGAACTCTCTATTGAACGGATCTATATCGTTGTTTTCGTTTTATGTTGCTGGAGCATTGTCATACTAAATGGAGGCGATCATTTTGTTTTTGGGCGTTTTTTGATGCCAACAATTCCCTTTTTGATTGTCTTAATAATAACCGTTGGGTTCTCTATTTTTCTTGATACGCTGACCCGCAACGATGCTGTCAAATCCGTTTTTTTGTCAGTGCCGATTGTGATAGCGGTTTTTGACTGGCAGCCATGGTCATTTGTCTCACCGGATTATGTTAAGACCACTCTCCCTCCAGCAGATCAGAATAAGTTTGAGTATTTTCCAAGTTGGGATATCGGGTTCATTGTAATGGGAAAAACTCTGAATGCAGTAGCTGAGGAAGATGAATCGGTAGCGGTGGTTCCAATTGGGGCCATTGGTTATTACTCCCATATGAAGGTAATCGATATGGTAGGATTGGTAGATCCGGTTATTGCCCATGAGCCTTTCGATCCAATTTATACTGCGACATGGCGTCCCGGACACGACAAAGGTAATGGCTTATACATACTTAGTAAACACCCTGACTATATTCAATTGATCGATCTGCTCACTTCTCAGCCATTTGCGGGGATTAACGAGCATTCCCAACAGTACAAGTCAATAGTCGAAATCTGGGCATCACCCGAATTTCACGCCAGTTACGAGTTCTACCCCATTCAGACGGAGGAGGGGTGGTATTACAATTTATACCGCAGGGTCGAAAGTACTCCGCAACGAGAAGAACCATAAGCACTATGGGCCGTGTAGCGCTGCATTGTGAATAAACACAGGTTAACATCGTGTGTGGCTGCAACCTCGAAAGCCGATCGGGCAGGCAGTGGCCCGCGCACTCGAAGCGGGGGCGCGGACAGCCGACCTGGGCGGCACGCACTCCACCAGCGAGATGGGAGCTTTGATCCGCCAAAAAATGGCTGGTTAGCTGCCATACCTTAAGTGTATGTTACAATGATGCTGTTGGCGAAATCGAAAATTGCTCTCACAGGCTCGTCCGGCAAGCCAACATTCACAAGTGAAAAGGGAATTCGCCAACAGCATCTACAATATCAACAGCACATCTTGAGATTGGACGGCGCAATGAAGAATTTACCAATACCACGGCTCGACAAGAATCCTGAATTGCATGATTACCTGATCAGGTATTGCCGGTTAGAGAAGGGTGAACTCTGGGTCGATCCATCTGGTAAGCATAAAGTAGGTTGCCTGGACGCGACGAGCAAAGCCGATATTCAGTCGCTCATAAATCACTCAAGAGCAACCCTCGCAATTCAAGACCCGCCCTACAATCTGATCGCGTTTGAACAAAGAGAGATTGATGCCTATATCGAGTGGTGCAAGCGTTGGGTCAATACCACTGAACTAGCCCTAGAAAATGATGCTTCGCTATATATTTGGCTCGGAGCGGATCAAACATACAACTTCCAGCCATTACCAGACCTTATGATAATGATGCGTGGAACGGGTTTTAGGCCACGTAGCTTTATTACGATGAGAAATCAAAGAGGATATGGAACGCAGAAGAATTGGATGGCAGTCAGGCAAGAACTACTTTACTATGTAAAAGGCAATCCCGCCTTTGATGTCGAGGCAGAATACACCGACATCCCCAAGATTTTACGCGGCTATTATAAGGATGTTAATGGGCAAGTAACTGAGAATCTAGAGCGAAGCAAATCGGATAATATCCGCGCCGGGAACGTGTGGGTCGATATTCAGCAAGTGTTCTATCGAATGGAAGAGAATGTCAATGGATGTTTTGCACAGAAACCGCTGAAAAGCTGCGAAAGAATCATTAAAGCAAGTTCTTCGAGAGGCGATATTGTCATCGATTTCTTTTGCCACTCCGGCTCAACGCTCATTGCGTCAGAGTTACTAGATCGTAGATGCTACACGATTGACATTGATCCTGTTTATTGCGAAGTGGCGATTCGCCGCATTGAGCATTTCCGCCGCACTGGTAAGACCGGGTGGCAGAACAGCAATGCGTTTGAGCAGGAATTAGTTGACGATACACAACTCAGAGATCTTGTGGGCGTACAGCCGGAAGAAGTTGGCAGCTTCCAATACTCACTTTTGCCCGAGTAATATTGAGTCCTCTGAAAAAAGGTCAAATCCACCACAAAGAACACCAAGGACACCAAGAAATCGTGTATAGTTTCCCTCTGCGTTCTCTGCGATCTCCGCGGTAAAGCAGTTTTTTCAGGGGAGTCAATATTGCGTGGAAAAACTAAAAGCACAGCTTGAAGAACTGCTGAATCGTTTAGATGATGCTGAAGAAATACACTTCAGACTTCAATATCTCATTTCGATTTATCCATTCAGCGAATATGAATACATCATATCTCATCTGCTTGCATCCGGCAGGTTATTACTCGAAGAATATTACGAACTTCGTAGCGAGTATTTGGATCGGAATCTGTATCTCTACCTGTTCGAGATCAGTGCGCCTAGAGGATTTGGGGAAGTCTGGGCGCAAGGCCATCTCAAAGAACTCGTACCAAATCTTCAAAGGCCCAGTAAGAAAACTGATCCCAATTACTCTGGCGAGTATGATTTCTTCTTGTCACCTAACATT
>JAFGMS010000433.1 GCA_016927375.1 Anaerolineae bacterium | reverse complement strand
GCCAGATTAAGGCAATCTTCCCAACCGTATAAAGTACTTTGCATTGTACTTCTCGACTGGATACAGATTTCCGCCGCAAAGTACTAGTACACTGCAGCGCAAATAGACCCAGAGATTGGACAACAGGGTTCTTGCTATCAAACTCCTGGTTTATTGAGGCCCAGCTGCGCTAGTGTTTCGTGGTATAGCCACAACCATGGGATATTTATGACTCAAAACACTAGAATCATAACAGTAGTTATAGGCTCGTCATAGCAGGCGAAGCAGTCAAGACCTTGGGTGTGAAATACTAGTTTTTAGGAAGTCGAAAAAATGTCGAATAAACCCATTGTGATGATCAGCTCATATCCGCCACGGCTTTGCGGAATCGCTACCTTTTGCGAAGAAGCCCGTGAGTTTATCCAGAAGGCTAACCCGGGACGGGATGTGTTGGTTATCAGTCATACCGACGGCGCTGGGGAAGGCGTTTTCCCCTTGATCGATATAACCAGGCGCGACTGGTGGAAGCCGGTGGCTAAGAAAATCGAAAGCCTGGACCCATATGCTGTTCACATCGAACATGAATATGGTCTCTATGAGTACCTGGATGAGCGAGGAATCGGGGATCGCAACGAAGGTTTTCTCGATTTACTCGAAGCCATTGGGGATTACCCGATTGTCGTGGAACCCCATACTATTCACGGAAGGTTGACAGAAGCCGAAGCTGACTTTGTCTACAAGATGTGCCGGCGAAGTCATGTGGTGTTGTTCAAATGCCACTACCAGAAGTGGCGGCTCGACTGGACTTTCCACGGAAGAAGATGGTCGACCCCACGAAATATCATGGTAGTTCCACACGGTGCGCGTCCGGACAAGCGGTGGGGCATCCATGAGATATCGGCATTGAGGGAGGAGTTCGGCCTGAATGCCAAAGGATTGTCCAAGCACCTGGTAGGCATGATCGGATGGATCCAGACCAACAAACGCTGGGATATCTTGTTGTCGATGTGGGAGGAAATCCATACGGAGATCAAGCAGCAAACCGGTAAGGAATGGGATCTCCTGGCTGCAGGAGCGATGCGCGATCCAAATCATAAGGCAGACTATGAAGAGTGGAAGACGGAGGTGCTGTTTCTCGAACAGAAAGGCATGGCACATTACCATGAATTCGTGCCCAGGGGTGACGATTACTATAAGATGATGGCCGTTTGCGACTTTATCGTTTTGCCTTCAACCGATGAAACACAGTCCGGGACACTTGCACGCATCATTGCGTTGAATAAGCCGTTTATCACCACCGCGCCAATGGAAGGGCTGACAGCTCAGACACTGGAGAGCGAGGGGGGTCTGTTGTTTACCACCAAGGAAATGCTCAGACGCAACGTCATTCGCATGGCACATGACAGGAAGCTTCGCCTGGAGCTTGGTGAGAATCTGAAGCATTATCTCGATGAAGTAGTCTCTTGGGAAGTGGTGGCACGGCAGTACAACGAGGCGTACGAGCTGGCCGGAGCTGCCTGCCGTACCGGCGAACCCGTGGTGTTGGGAAAGGAATTCTAACCGGAAACGCTCCATCTTGGGAAACAAAAACATGAAACGTCAATATAAAGACCTTTTCACGCGTTACGCAGGCAACCCCATCATTCAGGTTGGAGATATTCCTTACCTGGCGAATTCAGTGTTCAATGCTGCAGCGACCCATGTAGGAGACGATACTTTACTTCTCATGCGCGTGGAGGACCGCCGGGGCATCTCTCACCTGACCGCAGCGCGCAGCCGGGAAGGCGTCTCGGACTGGCAGATCGATCCCGGCCCTACTTTGCTGCCCGATCCGGTTACTCATCCTGAGGAAGCATGGGGCATCGAGGACCCGAGGATCACACGCATCGAGGAGTTGGATTTGTGGGCGGTCGTCTATACAGCCTACTCGAAGGCCGGTCCTCTGGTATCTCTGGCCACAACCAGGGACTTTTCGACCTTTGAGCACAGAGGAGTCGTGACGCCCCCGGAAGACAAGGATGCAGCCCTATTCCCCGTCCGGTTTAACGGCCGATGGGCTATGCTGCACCGGCCGGTCTCCGCCTTTGCCAATGTGGGAGCGCATATCTGGATTTCCTTCAGCCCCGATATGAAACACTGGGGTGATCATCAGGTTCTCATCCCGGCGCGCAGAGGTGGTTGGTGGGACGCTAATAAGATCGGTCTCTCGCCTCCACCACTCCAGACAGAGAAAGGCTGGCTCATTCTCTACCACGGCGTGCGGACGACGGGCAGCGGCTGCATCTACCGTCTGGGGTTGGCGCTCCTCGATTTGGAAGATCCTACCAGGGTTCTAGCTCGCTCAGATGAGTGGGTCTTTGCGCCAGAGGAGGATTATGAGATCAGCGGCGATGTAGACAAAGTCGTTTTTCCTTGTGGTTGGGTGACCAAGGGAGACACTCTGCGTCTATATTACGGCGGCGCTGATAAGTGTATTGCGCTGGCTACGGCCCAGGTGCCGGAGATGCTTGACTGGCTCGAAGATCACAACAGTCTGCATGATGGTGATTGAGCACATGAAGATTGCTATGCTCTCGCCCATTGCCTGGCGCACACCACCCAGACACTATGGGCCATGGGAAAATGTCGTCTCCCTTTTAACTGAGGGACTGGTTCGTCGCGGCATCGATGTCACCCTGTTTGCAACGCAAGATTCGGAGACGCAAGCCAAACTTGTCGGCATCAGCCCAAGGGGGTATGAGGAAGACAATACACTGCTGCCGAAAGTGTGGGAGTGTCTGCATATCTCCGAAGTTTTCGAGCACGGTGCGGAATTCGACCTGATCCACAACCATTTTGATTTTCTCCCCCTGACCTACTCTGCGATGACTAACACGCCTGTGGTGACCACTATCCATGGGTTTTCATCGCCCGGAATTTTGCCGGTCTTCAAGAAGTACAACGGTAAGGTCTATTATGTGGCTATCAGCGAGGCAGATAAGAGCCCTGAGCTGGACTACATTGGCACCGTCCATCATGGCATCGATCTCAGCCAGTTTACTTTTCAGCCCAACCATGGCAAGTACCTGCTTTTCTTCGGCCGCATTCATCCTGAAAAAGGGGCCAGAGAATGCATCGAGGTTGCCAGACAGACGGGGAGAAAGCTTATTCTGGCGGGGATTATCCAGGATCAGACCTATTTTGATCGTGAGGTGGAACCACACCTGGATGGCAACCATATTATGTACATAGGGAGCATTGGATCGGAGGAACGCGACAAATTGCTTGGCGATGCCTATGTGCTGCTTCATCCCATCTGTTTCGATGAGCCCTTTGGCTTGTCTGTGGTCGAAGCAATGGCGTGCGGGACGCCGGTTATCGCCATTTGCAGAGGCAGCATGCCCGAGGTCATCTCGGATGGCATAACCGGGTTTCTTGTAGCCGATGTGCCGGAAATGATTGCTGCCGTCTCACAGATCGGGGACATTGATCGTTACCAATGCCGCAAATGGGTTGAAGAGCGCTTCAGCGTGGAGCGCATGGTTGATGATTACATCCGGGTCTACGAGAAAATTCTGGGATAGCCAGACGCCACTTTGAGGCAAATCCCCATTGACGCCCTCCGGCCTCTTGTGCTAGACTGTGTCCAATCAATCAACCTTCACACGGCAATGATTGAGAGGAGTAAGCAGATTAGTGCCAGATAGAGAAGGATGGGCCACAGGCTGGAAGCCCACCACTGGAAGCTCCTGCTGAAGGTCGCTCATGAGCCAGCATACTGAACCTGGTGCTGCGAGGCACTGCCAGTAAGTATGTTTCGGGATGCGCCCGTTATCGCGCTGGAGTGTCGCCTGCTTGCCAGGCGGAATTAAGGTGGTACCACGGGAGTTCACCCCTTTCGTCCTTAGATGAAAGGGGCTTTTGTTTGATTGACGATTGAAAAGATGGCAGCAGACAGCACGGCATGAGAACGGAAATATGTGTGACAGAGAAGCAAATACTGATCACCTGATACCAACTCATCACTATCCGCGAAACTATGCAGAACAAGGTGGAAGATATGGCAGACAATGGGGAAATGCCCAAGACTTATGATTTTAAGACGACTGAAGAGCGTCTTTACCGTTGGTGGGAAGAGAATGGCTGGTTCAAGCCGGAGATCGCCGGGGAAAACGCGGAGCCCTATGTGATCAGCATCCCGCCGCCGAACGTCACTGGCGCGCTGCATCAGGGACATGCTCTGTTTGTAGCCATCGAAGACCTGATGATACGCCACGCCCGCATGAAGGGCCGTGCTGCCCTGTGGGTCCCCGGCACCGATCATGCCGGGATCGCCACGCAGCTTCAGGTGGAGCGCCAGCTGGAAAATGAAGGCACCAGCCGTGTGGAAGTTGGCCGCGATGAGTTTCTCAGGCGCACCTGGAAGTGGAAAGCCGAGCACGGCGGGCGCATCGTCGAGCAGATACGCCGTCTGGGGGCCAGCTGTGATTGGGATCGCGAGCGTTTCACCCTGGATGATGGCTTGAGCCGCGCTGTGCGCGAAGCCTTCGTGTGCTGGTGCGAGCAGGGCTTGATCTACCGCGGTACCTACATGATCAACTGGTCGCCTGGGCTGCAAACTGCCGTCAGCGACCTCGAAGTGGAGCGCCTCGAGGAGCAGGGCAAGCTCTATTATTTCAAGTATCGCATTAAAGGCGAGGAGGCCTTCATCCCGGTTGCCACCACACGGCCGGAGACGATCCTGGGCGATACGGCTGTGGCGGTCCATCCTGAAGATGAGCGCTACCAGGCCTTCGTGGGCAAGACAGCGCTGGTTACTGCCCTCGACCGTGAGATACCGGTGATCGCTGACGAATATGTGGATCGAGAGTTCGGTACCGGGGCGCTCAAGATCACGCCTGCCCACGATCCGAATGATTACCAGATCGGCCAGAAGCACGAGCTGGCAATCATCAACATCCTCAATAAGGATGCCACGCTCAATGAGAATGCCGGGCCGTACGCCGGGCAGGATCGCTTTGAGGCACGGAAGAACTTGTGGGCCGATATGGAGGCCGCCGGCCTGACGCTCAAGGTCGAGCCCTACATGCACGCTGTGCCCCGCTCTCAGCGCGGCGGCGAGCTGATCGAGCCGATGATCAGCACCCAGTGGTTTGCTGATGTAAGTGGTCCGGCAGCGGCGGCCCTTAAGGCGCTCCAGGACGGCCGTATCACCATCATTCCGGAACGCTTCGAGAAGATATGGGAGCACTGGCTGACCAATATCCAACCCTGGTGCATCAGCCGCCAGCTGTGGTGGGGACATCGCATACCGGCATGGCACTGCCAGGAATGTGATCATGTCACTGTGGAGCGGGAAGACCCGTCGCAATGTGCCGAGTGCGGATCGACCAACATAAAGCAGGATCCGGATGTGCTCGATACCTGGTTCAGTTCAGGGCTGTGGCCGTTCAGCACGCTGGGGTGGCCGGACGAAACCCCCGATCTGCAGCGCTACTACCCAACCACAATGATGGAGACCGGCTACGATATCCTGTTCTTCTGGGTAGCGCGCATGGTGATGATGGGGCTGGCTTTTACCGGTAATGTACCCTTCCACTATATCTACCTGCATGGCCTTGTCAGAGATGGACATGGCAAGAAGATGAGCAAGAGCTATGGCAATGTAATCGACCCCATCGAGACGATGGATGAGTACGGTACAGATGCACTGCGCTTCACACTGCTCACCGGCTCGACGCCCGGGAACGACCTTAACCTTTCGATGGATCGGATAGCAGCCAACCGCAACTTTGCCAACAAAATCTGGAACGCGGCCCGCTTTCTGGTGGGCAACCTGGAAGGCGAGGCACCCGCAGGAGTGCCTGCACATGATGCTCTCTCACTGCCTGACCGCTGGATACTCAGCCGCCTGCACCACCTGATCGAGGGTGTCAACCGTCTCTTCGACAACTTCCTCTATGGTGAGGCCGGCCGGCAGATTTACGAGTTCTTGTGGAGCGAGTATGCCGACTGGTACATCGAGATCAGCAAAATTGCGCTCTATGGCGATGACCCGGCAGCCAGGTCACGTACACGCCACATCTTGACCTACGTGCTCGATCAGTGTCTGCGGATGCTGCATCCCTTCGTTCCCTTTGTAACAGAGGAGATCTGGCAGCACATCCCGCACGAGGGGCCGGCCTTGATTATCGCCCAATGGCCTGATGCCGATCCGTCATTCTTTGACGAACAGGCCGAGACCCAGATGAACCTGCTGATGGAGCTTACTACGGGGATTCGTAACAGCCGCGCTGAATACAATGTTCCACCGTCCAAACGCATCACTGCGCACATTAGCGCAGGTCAGTGGGCTGAGCTGTTGGACCGGAACCGGGCGATGTTCACCCGGCTGGCGAACATCGATGATGAAACGTTGGAGATCGTCCCTGAGCTGTCGCAGCTGCCCGAGCAGTCTACCAGTGTGACGGTCAGCGGGGTGACGATCTACCTGCCGCTGGCCGGGCTGGTCGATCTGGATGCTGAGCGGGCACGGCTTGGTAAGGAGATCGAGAACGTCGGCCGGCAGATCGAGCGCACGGAGAAGCTGCTGGCAGGTGACGGGTTTGTCAACCGTGCACCGGCTGAGGTCGTCCAGCGCGAGCGCGATAAGCTGGTGGATCTTCACTCGACCCATGCTGCGTTGAAGGAAAGGCTGAAGACGCTGTCTTGAGGCTTACAAGCCGGCGCTCATACACGAAATCGGCCCGACTCATCACCCGTCGGCCCGATTTCGTATAATCTATTGCTGCAAACTCTCCTTCTTGGCAGCCAATCGATTGGCTACATCGGTTATGTAGTCCAGGTTTTCCAGGTTGGCGATCCAGTCAGGTGGAATGGCTGCCAGCCCAAGCTGTGCTGCGACGATCCCCCCGGTAATGCAGCCTGTCGTGTCGGAATCGCCGGGGATGTTCACTGCCCGCCGGACCGCCTTCGTGAAGCTGTCGCAGTGCCGGATGGCGCAGTAGGCTGCAATGGCGACTGCCTCTTCCCCAAACCACCCGCTGCCGATGTGGGTAATAGCGCCCAGCTCATCCGTCCACTCGATGACATGTTGGGCTCGCCGCATGGCTTCATCGAACTCATCGGAGATGCCCTCGGTGAACTTGAGGGTGTATTCGATGTAGTCATCGGGAAGTACACGATCCAACGCCAGCTTGACCAGGTAGGCGGCTGCGATAGCGGCGGCATTGGATGCAGGATGCCGGTGGGTGGCGAGCCCGGTGGCATGAGCCACCTCACGCAGCTTGTCGGGATCGTGTTGGTAAAGATAGCCGACAGCGGCAACCCGGTTTGCAGATCCATTGCCCTTCCCCTGTCCCCCCGAATCGCGCCAACCTACCCCGGCTTCGAGCGTGCGAATGGCTTCAGTGACGGTATGCCCAGGGGCCCGGTCGTTCTCGGGTGAGTTGCTCCAGTCAATAAGACGGCGCGTGACGGCAGCCATGATGGTATCAATGTCAGCTTCCCCGACCTCGATCAGGGCCTCGGCAACGGCCAGGGTTGTTTGGGTGTCATCGGTGACCAATGCGGGGTTAGGCGGCATCTTGATCCCATCAGGGCCATGAATGATGTTGATTTTCTGCAAAGAGAGGAATTCAATCGGCCATCCCAGCGCATCACCAAGGGCTAGACCGTAGAGAATAGCGCGTGCCTGTTGTTGTTCGCTCATACCAACCTCATTCGCGGGGTGTTGATTGGGTTTATGAAATTAGTCTACAACAAGCGGAATGTTGAACGCAAGGACACTTGAGCACTGCATCACAAGAAGTCCGTGATGCAGCTGGACCTTGTTGTCATGCAGCTGGACCTTGT
>JAFGMS010000432.1 GCA_016927375.1 Anaerolineae bacterium | reverse complement strand
GCCAGATTAAGGCAATCTTCCCAACTGTATAAAGTACTTTGCGTTGCACTGCTCGACCGGATACAGATTTCCGCCGCAAAGTACTAGCCTATGCAAAAGTTCGAACAGGACAAAGATAAAAGCTTGTGATTGAGCGCCAGTATTGGTTAGGATTCAATCTGGTCAGCGGCGTTGGCCCCGTATTGGTCCGGCGGATGTTGGAACGGTTTGGCGCATTGAGTGAAGCCTGGCATGCCGGTCCGGATACACTCCGCACTGTTGGTCTGGATGCAAGAGCACTTGCAAACCTGATTGAAGTTCGCCGCCAGGTTGACTTAGATGCTGAGTTGGCCCGGCTGGACAAGTTGGGTATCGCTGTGCTGACCTGGGAAGACGAGGACTATCCGTCTCTACTGGCCGAGTTGCGCGAGATAGACCAGGCCCCACCCGTTCTCTACTTGCGCGGCAGTCTGGCTGATTCAGATGAGTGGGCCATCACAGTTGTCGGTACACGCTCGGTCTCAGCCTACGGCCGCCAGGTGACCTATCAGCTGGCGCATGAGCTGGCTGCCAACGGCTTGACTATTGTTAGCGGTTTGGCTCGCGGAGTCGATGCTGAGGCTCATCAGGCCGCATTAAAGGCCGGTAAACGTACCATCGCAGTTTTGCCTTGTGGACTGGATACTATCTATCCACCTGAACATCGCGGATTGGCTGCGCAGATCGTACAACAAGGCGCGCTGATGACCCCTTTTCCGTTAGGGACGGCGCCCAAGGGCACAAACTTCGCGCCACGCAATCGTATGATGAGCGGGCTGGGGCGGGGGGTGTTGGTAACAGAGGCAGGTATAAAGAGCGGTGCATTGGTAACAGCAGGTTATACTCTGGAGCAGGGACGAGAAGTATTCGCCGTACCTGGTAATATCACTGCCAAGAGCAGCAGTGGCACCAATGGGTTGATCCAGGATGGGGCCCATCCGGTTCTGGATGTAAAAGATGTGCTGGATGTGCTGAAGCTTGAAGGCATCGAGCAGTTTGAAGAAGCACGCGCCAGTTTGCCCCCGCTCGGAGGAGACGAAGCAGCCGTGTTGGGAAGTCTTTCTGCGGAGCCGCTGCACATCGATGAGTTGACGCGGCAATGCGGTTTGCCAATCTCACGTGTGACCAGCGTATTGACGCTGTTGGAACTCAAAGGAATGGTTCGGCAGGTCGGACGGATGACCTATACCCGGATTTGAATAGAAGTTGGAATGGAAAATCGATGAGCAATGCATATGTGGTAATCATGGCCGGCGGCTATGGAACACGTCTATGGCCTCTCAGCCGCCAGAGCCGTCCAAAACCACTGCTGCCACTGGTGGAAGAATCGCGCTCTATGTTCCAAATCTCGGTAGAGCGCCTCTATCCCTTGTTTACCCCCGAACGGATTTTGGTGGTAACCGGGGAGGAGATGATGCCCTCATTCAAGGAGCAGGTGCCTGACTTGCCGGACGAGAATTTCATCGTCGAGCCTGTCGGACGTAACACTGCCCCGGCAGTAGGCTTGGGCGCTATCCATATCCGCCAGCGCGATCCTGACGCCGTGATGGCAATACTGACCGCCGATCATTACATCAGGGATGTGGTAGCCTTCCGTAGGGCTCTGAGCGTGGCTTCTCGCGTCGCAGAACAAGGAGAGATTGTCACACTGGGTATTAAGCCCACGTTCGCTGCAACAGGCTTTGGCTATATCGAGAAGGGCTCAACCAAAGAAACTATAGACGATATCGCTGTCTATCATTTGCAGCGGTTTGTGGAAAAACCCGATCAGGCAACAGCTGAGGAATTCGTAGCTAGTGGAGATTACAGCTGGAATAGCGGGATGTTCATCTGGTCCGTCCGGCGGGTGATGGCCGAATTTGAGCTCCATGCTCCTGACCTTTCGACTAAGCTGGAACAGCTGGCAGCAGCTATAGGCCAACCGGATTATCAAGCGCGGCTGGGACAAATATGGCCTACAATGCAAAAGATCTCGGTGGACTATGCGTTGATGGAGCACATCCACGAAGGCATTAGCGTCATCCCCATCGAGATGGGATGGAGCGATATCGGCAATTTCAAGACATTATACGACATCCTGTCAGCAGGAGATGATGATACCCATGTGATATCTGGCCATGAGCCTATCGTGATTGATGGCAAGCGCCTGTTGATCTTCAGTCAGCGTCTTGTCGCGGCAATTGGCATCGAAGATATGGTTATCATTGATACCGACGATGTGCTGTTGGTATGCCCACGCGACCGGGCACAGGATGTGAAAAAGTTAGTCGAGACACTAAAAAGGAATGAACAAAACGAATATCTATGAGCGAAAACCAATTGACGTATTGTGTTAAGTGCAAAACAAAGCAGCCCATGCAGAATGCAAAGGCTGTTTTTACAAAAACGGGGCAACCAGGGACACGGGGTACCTGCCCGGTTTGTGGAACTTCACTCTATCGCATGGGGGCCACACCGGCTCACAAAGGTATGCAGGCGCCAAAAGTTGTGGCAAGGAGCAAATCTAAACCCAAATCTAAGGCCAAGAGCACCCGTCCCGTAAAACGCAAGGGCAAGCTGGTGATTGTTGAATCGCCGGCCAAGGCGCGAACTATCGAGCGCTATCTGGGAAAAAATCACAAGGTTAAAGCCTCGGTCGGGCATGTGCGTGATTTATTGAAATCTCAGCTTTCCGTCGATGTCGAGAATGACTTTGAGCCTCATTACCGGGTGCCTAACAATAAGCGGGATGTGGTCAAAGATCTCAAAGCTGCTGCCGGACAGGCTGAGGAAATTTACCTGGCCACTGACCCGGACCGTGAAGGGGAAGCGATCGCTTGGCATCTGATTCACGCCGCTGAGATAGACGATGCGCGTGTCCGCCGCGTTGTCTTTCACGAGATCACCAAGGATGCTGTCCAGAAGGCGTTTGCTCACCCCCGCCAGATTGACATGCATCTGGTCGATGCCCAGCAGGCTCGCCGGATCCTTGATCGGCTGGTTGGGTATGAGCTAAGCCCGCTGCTCTGGGATAAAGTGCGCCCGCGTCTCTCAGCAGGGCGTGTGCAGTCGGTAGCTGTACGCCTTGTCGTCGAGAGGGAACGAGCGATCGACAGTTTTGTACCCGAGGAATATTGGACCATCGATGCAGAGCTTGCTCGTGCCGTCGAGCGTGATATCCCTGATCGGCAGAGTTTCGTCGTGCGGTTGATACGTATCCGTGGAGAGGAGATTAACCTTCCCACTCAGGGGGCAGTCGAGCCCATTCTGGAGGAGCTCGAAAAGGCGGAATATGTTGTCGACGAGGTCAAAGAGGGACAGCGTAAGCGCAAACCGTTGCCACCTTTCATCACCAGCACGCTCCAACAGGAATCCTCGCGCCGGTTGGGCTTCACTGCCCGCCGGACGATGAACGTTGCGCAGCAACTCTATGAGGGTGTCGACACTGGTAACGGCGGTGAGGTTGGCCTGATCACCTATATGCGTACCGATAGCACCAATGTCGCTGCACAAGCTCAAGCTGAGGCAAAGAGTTATATTCTGGAAACCTATGGAAAGGACTATCTCCCAGATCAGCCAAATGTCTACGGGAAGAAAGCTAAAGGTGCTCAGGAAGCTCACGAAGCCGTTCGTCCAACAAGCGTTTACCGTACACCAGAATCGCTCAAGAAGTATCTAACGAAAGATCAGTTCCAGCTATACTGCTTGATCTGGCAGCGGTTCGTTGCCAGCCAGATGGCTGCGGCAGAGTATGACACTATCAGCGTGGATGTGCTGGCCGGCCCAACCGGCTCTTCCAAACAAGATAAGCCCTACTTGTTCCGCGCTTCCGGTTCAATTCTCCGCTTTGCGGGTTTCTTGGTGGTTTATGGTGATGTGCCGGATGAGGACAACCCAGAGGATGAGGAGCTAGGCCGTTTGTTCCCGGAGCTGCTTGAGAGCGAGCTGCTTGACCTGCTCAGACTGCTTCCAGAACAACACTTTACCCAACCACCACCACGTTATACTGAAGCTTCACTGGTTAAGACATTGGAGGAATATGGCATCGGGCGCCCCAGCACCTATGCCCCTATCTTGAATACTATCCAGGCTCGCGGATATGTACGGCGCGAGTCTAAGCGTTTCTTTCCAACAGATATCGGACTTGTTGTCAACGATCTTTTGGTCGAGCACTTTCCTGATATCGTAGGCGTTGATTTCACAGCCACGATGGAGGACAAACTGGATCAGGTTGCATCGGGGGAGCATGATTGGGTTCCTGTGGTCGCCGGTTTTTATCACCCCTTTAAGGCTGAGGTTGACCGGGCCTTTGCCGAAGTTCCCGGTGTCGAATTGGGTTCAGAAGAGGTGGGCCGTAACTGCCCCAAATGTGGCAGCCCGCTGATTATCCGTTGGGGGCGGTACGGCAAATTCATAGGCTGCTCCACCTTCCCAGACTGCCGCTACACAGAACCCTGGCTTGAGAAGCTCGGCATAAGCTGTCCGGATTGTGGCGGCGATCTGGTCGAGCGTAAGACACGGCGTGGACGAGTCTTCTATGGCTGCTCTAATTACCCAACCTGTGAATGGACAAGCTGGAAAAAGCCACTGCCTGATCCATGCCCGGTATGTGGCGGATTGCTCATTATGGACAGCAAGCAGTTTGCTAAATGCCTGGCTTGCGGGCATCAGGTACCTGTTGACACCTTGCCGGCTGCGGATAAACAGAAACAAGGCGAGACATTGTAGACACCAAACGAGCGCAAAATCGGTGCTTGTTCAACATATGCTCAAACAAACATGAAATAGTGTCTTTTAGAAACCGTTCCGGCAGAGAAACTTGTGCTGCATCGATGATAGAGTAAAATAGCGTCATAACACTTTTCTAAACACTAATCTTACAATGGTGAGAAAATCTCTGCTCTTGCGCTATTGTAAACAACGATGGTGCCGAGTTTCTCACCAAATCAAGGAAGGGTCGGGGCAATATGAACAAAATGGGCCCGGTTGTAATCCTTTTGGTGATACTTGTCATGGGTGCATTTCTGGGCTATGCCTGGGGAATATCCGATGTCGCTATCACAGATACTGGGTTATGGCAGTTGCATCCCAGCTATCAGGGCATGTATGTCCAGGCGGTGGCTGATGCTTATGCCTTCGATGGCAATGACGATTTGGCCGCTGATCGTCTTCAATATCTCTGTCAGGATGGTGGATTGACAAAGGCAGTTGAGGAAGCTCAGGCACGCTATGGCACTGATCCGGTTAAACGAGCAAATCTCGACCAGCTAAATACCCTGATCAGGAGTGGCTATGTCGTCCAAAATACAGAGGTGCAAGTGTGCAGCCTGAAGCCATCCTTGTCTGGTGTGATGGCCCTCGCCCGCTATGCCTGGGCAGGCATCCTCTTGATCGGTATTGCCATTGTAGTCTACGGCGTTCTCCTTGTTATTCGTTCCAGTGAAGAAGAAGGCTTCCCGGCACCATCGGCGGTTGGGGCACCGGGTGCCCCAGTCGCTGTGCCAGAGCGAGCTAAGCCGACCTTGTTCGGCAAGAAACCGGCAGTTGAAACAGCTCCTCGAAGCGCTGCGGCGGCCGGCGCTCAGATTTCGGCGACAGTTGAGAAGACCGATTTTTCCAGCAGGGGGATGGACCCGCCAATTGTACAGTTCATGACTACCTATCTGCATGGTGACGATCTCTACGATGACTCCTTCAGCATTGAAACGCCGTCAGGTGAGTTCTTGGGCGAGACAGGTGTTGGTATCTCGGAAACCATCGGCGCCGGCAGTGATGTCAAAAAGGTCACAGCCTTTGAGGTATGGCTGTTTGACAAGAACGATGTGCGCACCGTCACCAATGTGCTGATGAGCGAGCATGCCTTCAATGACGATGCACTGCGATCTAAGCTGCAGACCAAAGGAGAGGCCATCCTGGCTCAGCCTGGCGATAAGCTGATCCTGGAAACAGCAACACTGCGAGTGCAGGCACGCGTCGTTGACCTGGCTTATGGCTCAGGGCCGCTGCCGCCTGATAGCTTCTTTGAGAGGATTACGATCGAGTTGGCTGCCTGGAAACGGCAAGGACAACCAGCCTCGCCAGTCGGCCCACCGAGTGGCGCAACCGGCTTACCGTCCTTCGGAGCATGATTGACTGAATTAAAGTAAAACAGGCCCGAGCACCAGGTTGTTTTGATGCTCGGGCCTGTTGATTGTTATATCAAAAGGGTGTGTTTCATCTCAGTTGAAGGGCCTCTCGGGAATTGCTGTAATGGGCCGTCCTATGTCATGGCCGGACTAACTGGACCTCTACAAAATCCTACCTGCAACCAGCTCATATCCTCATAGGAAACGGATCAAACCCGCATAGGAAACGCTTCGAATCCTGATAG
>JAFGMS010000431.1 GCA_016927375.1 Anaerolineae bacterium | reverse complement strand
GCCAGATTAAGGCAATCTTCCCAACTGTATAGAGTACTTTGCGCTGCACTTCTCGACTGGATACAGATTTCCGCCGCAAAGTACTAGTCACTGCGAAATCTAGCGTCAAGATATAGAGGCGATCTGCGGACTGTTTTGCAGATCGCCCTTTATGCTGTCCGTCCGATTACCGCTTCGCTGCGATCTCGGGTAAAATCCCCTTCATGAGACTCTGCAAATCACAATCTGAGATTGAGAACCATGCCCACTAGTGATCTTGAGGCGCTGGTAGGACACCTATTCATCGTTGGAGGACGCTCGATCAGTGCCGCATCGCCTGGAGCAATTGCCACAGCCCCACCCCGGCGGGCCGCGCGTGGTCGTGACTACGACACCTTGTTTGCTTTGATCACGCTTAGCGCTGAACAGCGGCAGCCGGCTTCCTTTTACGAGCAGCTCACCGAGCAGCTATCGAAAAAATACTTTAGCACAGCAGGCAGCATTACCGCAGCCTTGCGAGAAGCTGTGGCTGTTATCAACGATACGCTGCTGGCACACAATAATCAGCAGCCGGAACCGCTCCAGGTTGGAATGATCTGTGCGATCCTGCGAGAGCAGGAGCTTATCCTGGCTTTAACAGGCTCTTCTCGCTGCTTTCTGATTCGTGGAGATAGGGTTGAACGACTGCCCGCCGATGAGGAGTTGGGAGAGACCATACGCCAGATGGGTGTCGACAGCGAGCCCGAGCTGCGCTTATATCGCCGCGAGGTAAATGATGAAGATTTCCTAATCCTGGCTGATGGCTCGCTAAACCGGTTGAAAGACGCCACCTTCCGCCAGGCAGTCGAAACGGGTGATGTAGAAAACTCCCTCAACAACCTGCGCGGTGTGGCGGGCGAGTTTACCTCAGCGCAGGTCATTAAGTTCGTCACCCCGCTGCCCGAGGGCGAAATTGCCGACACATACCCATCTCAAGCCCCGGCAGTTGCTCAACCACCAGACCTGGCACGGGAATCTCCCGAGCAGATCCAGGCAGACATACCACCCGGGGTCAAAATTCCCATGCCGATGAAGGGAATAGGAGCCCGATCTGAAGATCAGGAGTTGCCACCGCTACGCAAATTTGGCCGGGATACTGCCATCGGTCTGGCCAGTGTTGTCGATGGCGCACAGGTACTGGTCGAGAAAATGATGCCGGAGGAGGAAGTTGAAAATCCTCTGGAGGAACGCTTTAAGCTGTCAACGTCGATGCAGATCGGCGTGGTATTGGCTGTGGCTGTGCTGGTAGCCCTCGTGACAGCAGTCATCTACAAGTGGCGTGGACAGAATTTGCAGTATTACCAGCTTATACAACAGGCTCAGAGCGAGATCGATCAGGCCCGCGACAGCGGGGACGATCAGGCCGCGGCACGGCCACATTGGGAAAACGCCATCTACCTCTTCGATCAGGCAGCCCAGATCCGCCCTCCTATCTCTGGGGTTGCCCCGCTGCGCAGTGAAGCACTGGCCGCTCTCGATTCTTACGATCATGTCACGCGTGTCAGCCCGGTGCTTTTGCGGGAATATCAGCTGGGGGCTGTTCTGAGAGGCCCTATTGTCCAGGGGTTGAACCTTTACCTGATCGATACTACCTCCGACATTCTGTACCGGGAAGACCTGGATGAATCAAGTACTACGTTGGTCAACCGCGAGCCGCAAATTATCACCCAGCGAGGGGAGCGGCTCGGCAACCAGGTCGTGGGTGGTCTGATCGACTTGGCCTGGATGGAAGATGGTGGTGTCGCGCAGCGTAATGTCCTGGCGGTTCTATCCAGCCAGGGGCTGCTGATTACCTATTCGCCGAGCTGGAGCGTCAGCGCGGCCGCCTTGCCCGGCTTTGAAGCATGGCAAGATCCACGTGCTATTGCCGTCTACAATCGCGATCTGTACATTCTGGACGCAGGAGCAAACGAAATCTGGCGATACACAGCTGAAGAGGATTCCTATACCAACCTACCCCAACGCTACTTCACCGATGTTGAGCCGCAGCTGGGTGATGCCGTTGATATGGAGATCGATACCAACGGCAATGTTTACATTCTGCATACTACAGGGCAGCTCAGCAAGTACTTCTTTGGGCGCGAGACGGCTTTCACTTTTGATGGGCTGCCGCAGCCCATCACGCGGGCTTCGGCGCTTTCGCTGAACTTATCTCTGTTCGACCAGACCTTTCTGATCGCCGATATCGGGGGCGGCCGGCTTTACTCGACTGCGCTCACCGGCATGTTCCTGACTAATTACAAAGATAGTGGTAATACCATCTTCTATAACCTCTCGGGGGCATTTAGCCAGGATCGCCCACCGATGATCTATGTGACAGCAAGTAATCGGCTCTTCTATTTTTCACGCCCATGAGCGCGCGGTATAATCGCCGTCTATGAGCTACCGCGATCCACGACATGTTCGTCCACGCCGTACCCAGATCATCTTGCCAACCTGGGCTACATATCTACTTATGGCCGTTTTTGTCCTGGCTGTTGTTGGGCTGGGGTACCTGACATTCAATAGTGTTAAGAAACTGGTCAGCAGTGCGCCTGTTGGACCAGATATAGGACCATTGCCTGATGGCTCTGGGGATGGAGCTTCAGCTACCCAGTCGGCTGTCCCAGGAGCAGCCAACGCCACCTGGACCGGTGGGCGGGTTACTATTCTGCTGCTTGGTATCGATCAGCGCATGACTGAAGAAGGCCCCTGGCGCACAGACACCATGATTTTGTTGACGGTCGATCCCGATAACCGGCGCGGCGGTATGCTCTCGATCCCACGCGATCTGTGGATCGAAATCCCCGACCACAATGTATATGATCGGATCAACACCGCTCACTTCAGAGGAGATGCCGAGAACTACCCGGGGGGTGGCGGCCCAGCCCTGGCTATGAAAGCTGTTCAACAAAACTTTGGCGTGCAAGTTAGACATTATGTGCGGGTTAACTTCTACGCTTTCGTACAAGCTGTAGACCACCTGGGATGTGTCCCCATCACCGTCACTGAGACTATCGATGACCCTCAATATCCCGCCATGGAAGGCCCTGGCTTTGAGCCCTTCTACATCGAAGCAGGCGATCACTGTATGGATGGCGAGACCCTGCTCAAGTACGCCCGTACGCGGGCGACATTTGGCGGTGACTTCGACCGCGCAAAACGCCAGCAGCAGGTTATCTATGCCGTCCGCAATCATGTGCTGTCTACCAATCGGCTCACCACCTTATTGACGCAAGCGCCGCAGATCTATTCCACCCTGCAAGCCGGCGTCAATACCAATTTCTCAGTCGAGCAGCTTATCGAGCTGGCCCAACTGGCAGCCGAGATACCGGCAGAGAATATCTGCTCGGCAGTGGTTGATGGAAATTACATCGAGGAGACGCCAACGCTGGCCGACGGCAGCCAGGTATTAATCCCATCGCGAGACAAAGTGCGCCAGCTGGCCATGGATATCTACAACGGCACCGGCCAGTGTGCGCCCGGCGCTGAAAACACCGAAGAGCTGCGCGAACAGGCAGCAGCTGAGCACGCAGCAGTCAATGTGTTGAACGGCACACAACAGGAGGGGTTGGCCACTGAGACAGGCAATATGCTGGCAGCGATGGGCATCAATGTCATCTCGGTCGGCAATGCTGATCGCTTCGACTACACACAAACGATCATCTACAACTATACGGGCAAGAGCTATACGGCCCGCTATCTGGCGCAGCTGCTGGGCATTCCGGAAACAGCCATTGTTACTGCATCAGGCGCCTCTGGCCTGTTCGACATCCAGGTTGTCCTTGGCAACGATTACCACTGAACGCCTCGCCCAGGACTGTTGATCCCGTTCTCTGAGACATCGAGATTTTCACCCAATGATGGTTGATCGCTTATCAGATCACCGTCATTGGTGGCTTGATTCTATAGGAATTTCCTTTTGCGAATGACAGTCGCTTGTGTGCGAGTGGATTCCCGCTTTCGCGGGAATGACAGGCAGCCTGGCAGTGTGGAACAAGACAGGTGACGATTGGACAATTGCCTGGTCGTTGCAACAATCTGTTTTTCAATCGTCAATCATTCAATCCAAACGACCTTCGGTCGTCAATCACACAATAGCTTG
>JAFGMS010000052.1 GCA_016927375.1 Anaerolineae bacterium | reverse complement strand
TGCTCGGTACTCAGCACTTGTCACTTCGGTGACACCGCTTGGCAACTTGGATGTAGGCCAGGTCAAAAAAGGAAATTCCTATAGTATGAACTTGCTGTTCGTTGTGTGTAACAGCTCAGCTATGTCAAATCTCAGCGGTCAGCCATCAGCTATACAGTGAGCGCAGCGAACGAGCCATAAGCTATTCGCTATCTGCTCACTCAACGTCGCTGTATGTCCAGTAGCGATTGACGAAGAAATTCCAGAACAGCACGATGATGACGGCGATGGCCCAGGCGGCGCTCCGGCCCAGCCCAATCATCATCTGTTCATCTAGCTGGGGCAGTATCCCATGACCCAGATTGCCCAGGGGTGTGCTCAGCAGTTCGAGGATCGGGACGCGGATCAGCAGTCCAGCCGCATTCACGGCAGCAAAGGTTACGAACTGCGAAGCAATCGGCTTGGTACGCGAGTCCGGGTAAGTCCAATACCGGTTCCAGATGAAGTTGCTGATCACGGCCATGATGAAGGCAATCCCGCCGGTTATGCCCGCCTCACTGAGAGAAAGACCCAGCGGTAGCCTGATGTCGGCTGTTTCAAACCAGTTCAGTGCATCCAGCCCCCGGAACGTCCCAAAGTCAATCACGGCGCCAACTGTACCGACGACCAGAAACTTCCAAAAACGCTCAAATTCCTTGTGTTTGATAAGTGCTCTGGCGCGGCCGAGCAGCCCGTTGGATGAAGGCTGCGATGGTTTTGATGGGGATGTAACAGCGTCTATCGTCTCACTCACGACTCTCTATTCCTCTCAATTGGTGCATGGTATATAGCATATGGCTAATGGCTGATAACTTATGGTTTGTTCTCTGCATCCACTAACAACTCATCACTCATTACTCGTTGCTCATTGCGCGTTGCCAACAAGACACTCAACACGCCTAGCAAGGCACCCAGATGCAGATGGATGTTGGCCACATACAGGTTATCGACCATATGGTGGACACTCAGGTGTGTCCATGTTCCGAGCAAACCAACAGCCAGACTGCGCTGCCAGACATCGACACAGCGTGTCACCCGCCAAGTCTGCCAGAACACACAGCCCCACAGCACCAGGTAGGCTGCCAACCCAATGATACCCGTCTCGGCCAGAAAATTCAGGTAGGTATTATGCGCATGTCCAAGAGCATAGGGCCAGTTCATCAGGGCATAGCCGGGGTAAACCGGTTCGTAGTTGCCGAGCCCGATGCCAACCCAGAAATGATAACGAGCCATCTCCTGGGCAGTCTGCCAATGGGCCAAGCGCTCAAGCACGGAGTAGTTCTCGGCACTGATATGCGCCCCACGCACATCGAAGGCCTGCATAAACTCGGTGAAGTCGGTCAGGCGACTGGCGATGGCGGCCGGCAGCAGGCCAAAGCGCAGTGCGAGTATCCCCAACACCAGCCCGCCGATCACCAGCGCCGCGCCCATCCAGGCCTTGCGAGGCCAAGCGAAGGCTATCACCAGGGCAGCTGCCCCGAACCCCAACCACGCCCCGCGCGACCACGACATAATCAGCGCGGCAAACAGCAGGCCTGACAAGGCGCAGAAACCCGCCAACGGCACCAGGCGCTTATTCAGCCCGGCTTTGAGCAGCTCGCCCCATTTTACCCATCGATGGGCTTGCCAGGACTTCAAGATAGGGGCAAACCAGACAGCCAGGGCACCAAGGGTCAGGCCGATGCTCACCGGCAGCACCAGGCCCAGAAAACCGGCGTAGGGGTTGGGCTGCTCGAAGGTGCCGTAGGCACGGTAGAATCGACCTAGAATGAGAAAGTGCTCGGGGCCATCACCGCGGGCAAACTGCCACACACCGATGGCTGCCTCAAATGCAGCGGCCGCCAGCACGAACCCGACAATCAACTGCCACTTCTTCCTCTCTGTCTGATCGATGACCAGCCACATGACGATCAGCAGCTGCCCCCATTTGATGATTTCCTTCAGCGCGTAACCGGCCGACAGCGCCCCCGGCAGGCTTAGAGCGGCCGCTCCCAGAAAGACAAGCAGTGGCACGGTCGGAGGCGATGACGGGATGGACAGCCGCCGCCGGCGGACAGCGTGCAGGAACCACGAGCCCAGTGTGACAATCAAGGCTATCTGCCCAATGTCGAGCGGCAGATCCGGCACGAAGTAATCGGTCAATGGCTTGAAGGTGGCAAAGAACAGGGTCGCTCCCAGCCCGGCCAGCGGGTAAATCAGCGCCAACCCGATCAGTATCAGCGAGAGCAAACCAATCCCCGCTGCCAGCAGCGGCAGATGCGCCAGCATGACCCCGGCCAGAACAGCGATGACAGCGACGAGGAGCATCTGATATTTGATATTTGATATTTGATATTTCTTGACCAGGTCATCTATCACGGTTCACCACCACGATTGTTTTTTCAATCGTCAATCGTCAATCAACCAGTCGTCAATATCTTCCTTATACCCTGTCTTTGAAGTACTCGATGGTCCGTTTGAGGCCCTTTCGAATATCAACCTTGGGCTCCCACTTCAGGATGCGCTGCCCCTTGCTGATATCCGGGCGGCGGGTCTGGGGATCACCCTCAATGCGCTTGTCCTGGAAGACGATCCCGCCAGGGTTATCCGTCAGCTCGTTGATCAGGTGGGCAAAATCCAGGATGCTGATCTCATACGGGTTGCCGATGTTGACCGGCTCGTGCTCATCTGACAGGAGCAGGCGATACAGCCCGTCGACCTGGTCGTCGATGTAGCAGAAGCTGCGGGTCTGGCTGCCATCACCGTAAACGGTCAGCGGCTCGCCTCTCAGTGCCTGCCCGACGAAATTGGGCACCACACGGCCGTCATCCAGCCTCATCCGGGGCCCGAACGTATTGAAGATCCTTACAATTCGCGTGTTCACGCCATGCACGTTGTGATAAGCCATAACGATGGCCTCGGCGAAGCGCTTGGCTTCGTCGTAGCAGCCTCGCGGCCCAACCGGGTTGACGTTGCCCCAGTAATCCTCGGTTTGCGGGTGGACGAGCGGATCGCCATAGACTTCGGAGGTGGAGGCCAACAGGAGCCGAGCATCGTGCGCCATGGCCAGTCCGAGCACGTTGTGTGTGCCCAACGAGCCCACCTTGAGCGTCTGGATCGGGTAGTTGAGGTAATCGATGGGGCTGGCGGGCGAGGCAAAGTGCAGGATGGCATCCAGCTTGCCCTCGACGTAGAGGTAGTTGGTGACATCATGCTTGATGAACAGAAAACGCTCGTGACCAACCAGGTGCTCGATGTTGCGGGTAGTGCCAGTGATCAGGTTGTCCATAGCGATGACGCTGTGCCCCTCAGCTAGGAGCCTATCGCAGAGATGAGAACCGATGAAACCGGCGCCGCCGGTGACGAGTATGCGCACAGGATTCACTCCAATGTCGTGTTAGGGGATAGGGGTCAGGGGGTAGGGGATAGGGAAAACCCTCCCTCATGTGTGCTGGTTACGGAAATCCATCCGTAACCGTTATTGAGCAGATTTCAATCTGCACGCCTTACCCGAGACCACATCTCCAGGATACCTTATCAAGACGGTCAGGCGCGGGCTATTGTAGCCGATGGAGGAAAAAGTACGCTACAAAAGAGGCATGAGAAGATAGTTTACAGCTCACAGTTATCAGTGTTCAGTTCAAATTCATACGCCAAAGTGTGTGACCATCTGGTTACGTTTTACATATTTACCCATTTATCTATTTACACTTTACATCTCACGCCTCCTATTCAAATGGGTGCAGTTGCTCTCTTTTACCAAGGACAGAAGCGAAAGAATGAGATTCATCAGGCAAGTCCATAAGTCGGTAGCGGTGCTG
>JAFGMS010000051.1 GCA_016927375.1 Anaerolineae bacterium | reverse complement strand
CATATAAATTATGCGCAATGGGTACATCCGGATCCAGGGTTTCGATTAGCTCCGACAAGGCAATATCCTGATCTTGAGCCAAAGCTTTGGTTGGAAAAAGGTAAAGAGCCGTGGCGTGTGGGTTGCGCAAGATGGCCTGCAATGCTAAGAGATGATAAGCCAGAGACTTACCCGAGGCCGTCCCCGTTGCCAGTACCACATGTTGTCCTGCTAATGCCGCCTCAACAGCCTCCGATTGATGCGTATAGAGTGAAGAAAGACCCAGACGGCACAGCATATCCACCAGCCGCAGGTCCAGGTCGTCAGGAGGCTTCGCATATTGCGCAGGGCGCGCAGGAATACGCTCCCAGGCCGTCACATTGGCCATGAAGTGTCCGTCAAACCGTAGCTCATCGAGAAGTGTGTTGAGACTCATGTCTCAAGTATGGCAAACAGAACGAACGTTTGCAAGGACAACATGTAATTGGTTTGTTATAATGGCGCCATGTTTGCGCATGCCCATATTGCGCTGAACGCTCACTTGCTTTCTGGGACTGCTTCGTATCGTAGCGCGGGGATCCATAGGTATCTTTATAATACTTTGGCCTTCTTGCCTGACGTCGACCCAGATCTGGCATACACTCTGTTTGTCGGCAGGGGAGATATCCCCCCGTCGCAGAGGTGGACCGTTCAGCGCTCTCGTTTTTCGACCGATAGCCCTGTTGCAAGAATTGCCTGGGAGCAAGTCGTTGCACCGTTGGAATTCGCACGCATAGACCCCGACCTGGTTCACGGCATGGCATTTGCAACGCCTCTTTTGTGGCGCAGGCCATGTGTTGTTACCATCTTCGACCTGAGTTTCTTGCGCTACCCGGAGCGGTTGAGTGTTGGTCGGCGGTTGTACCTGCGCACCATCACACGTATCTCAGCCCACCAGGCTCGCCGTGTGATTGCAATCTCGAAGAGTGGAAAATCGGAAATTGGCATGCTTTTGGGCATACAAGAAGGAAAAATCGATGTAGCGTATCCGGGTGTTATGCCGGATTTCAGTCCGCTGCCGGCAAGCCGGATAGCTGAGTTTCGTCGTAGACGCCAATTACCCGAGCGCTTCATCCTATATGTGGGGACAATAGAGCCCCGAAAGAACCTTGACACGCTGCTGAGAGCGTATAAGCAGCTACCAGATCGTCAGAATATCAAGCTGATACTGGCAGGCGGCAGAGGCTGGCAGGCGGAGATCCTCGACGCTCTGATCGAGGATCTGGATCTGACTCAGGATGTATGTATTACCGGCTATGTAGACAATCAGGAGCTGCCATTGTGGTATAACGCCGCCGAGATCTTTGTCTACCCATCTGTGTATGAGGGTTTTGGGATGCCGGTGCTGGAAGCAATGGCCTGCGGTTTATCTGTAATCGTCTCAGATACATCATCGCTGCCTGAGATAACAGGTTCCCATGGTCTGCTGGTGGCTCCGACAGACACACAGGCCTGGAGTTATGCCCTGACCAGGATGTTGGCAGAGCCCGATCTACAGGCAGAGCTATCGAAAAGAGGGCAAAAACATATACAGGATTTCACGTGGCAAAATACTGCACGGGAGACTGTTGCAGCCTACCATAGGGCACTGGGTGACGGGTAATGACCAGCCAGACAAAACATGAAAAATTAAAGCTTGCGGGCGTGATCGTCCTTGACGCTGTTTTGATCAACCTCGCCTTCATAATCTCATATATTATTCGCTATAGATGGGATGTTCCCTATCCGGTCGACGCGCGCTATGATGCACCTTTCTATCCATATATCCCATTCGCGTTTATATTGACCGTTTTCTGTCTGATCACATATCGGCTGAATGGCCTGTACGATAACCGAAGAGGGCGTCGTTGGCTGGACGAGATATATCCTTTGTTCAGCGGGACCACCGCCAGCATCCTGATTGTCATGGCAATCACTTTCTCTATTCAGCCGCTGGTTTACTCACGCGGTGTGCTCGTGCTGGCTGGTTTTATCATTGTTGCGTTCCTCAGCCTCGCCCGTATGGTAAGACTGGAGATTGCGGCCGGCCTGCGGCGCCGCGGCATAGGCGTGGAGCAAGTTTTGATCGTCGGGGCAGGCGAAGTTGGCCGTGCCGTGATGCGCAGCATTCTCGCCGATCCCGTATTGGGATATCAGGTGCTCGGTTACGTGGATGATGATCCGCACAAGGGCGACGGCAGTCTCGGACGCTTCAAAGGGCTCGGCGGCCTCGATAAGCTGCGTGAGGTTGTTGATTCTGAGCAGGTCGACGAAGTTATTATCACGCTGCCTTGGATGTACCACCGAAAGATCGTACAGATCATCGATGAGTGTGAGCAAAAGAACATCCGCGTACGCGTGGTGCCGGATATGTTTCAACAGCGTATGCGCTCTGTCGATCTACTGACATTGAGCGGTATTCCGCTGATTGGCGTCAAGCCAAGTCACTTATCGTCCTCAGCACTGTTGGCCAAACGCATTGTCGAATTGATGCTTTGTATCATCGCTCTCCCCTTTTTGATAGTCGTTTTCGCGCTTATCGCGTTAGCAATCAGGCTCGATTCGCCCGGTCCGGCAATCTTCAAGCACCGGCGCGTAGGCAAAGACGGTCGTGAGTTCGAGATGTACAAGTTCCGTTCAATGGTCGACAAGGCCGATGAGATGAAGGGTGAACTTAGGGACCTGAATGAGGCTGATGGCCCACTTTTCAAAATCAAAGACGATCCGCGAACGACACGCCTGGGACGCTTTCTCAGACGTACAAGCATCGATGAACTGCCCCAGGTTATCAACATCTTGCGTGGTGAGATGAGTATTGTGGGACCACGCCCAGGCACCCCTGAGGAAGTAGCACAATACGAACCCTGGCAGCGAACACGTATAGCTGCATCGCCAGGGCTTACAGGGTTGTGGCAAGTTAGCGGCCGGAGTGATATACCATTTGACGAGATGTGCCTCCTAGACATCTATTACATAGAGAACTGGTCATTGGGGTTGGATATTCGAATTATGTTGCAGACTATCCCGCATATTTTATTTGGTAGAGGAGCTTATTAGTAAATGCGTTTTTTCCCGTTGTTCCCGTCGTTCGGCTTCGATCTGGTGCTGGCCTCTCATTCAGCGCCAGTGCTCGACAGCAATGAACAGTCAGAGATGTTCTCGTTTCTCAAGGAATTAGTGCAAACACCAAGCTTTTCCGCACAGGAACAGGATGTGGCAAAACTAATCATAAAACATCTGCGTTCCAACGGTATCAAAAACGTTCATCTCGATCCCGCCGGCAATGTGATTGCTCGCATCGGTAATGGGAACGGCCCGACACTGCTATACGATGCGCACATGGATACCGTTTATCCATCAGGGGGGGGCTGGTCCTATGAGGCTCATGCGGTAGCTGAGGAAGATGGTGTTCTATACGGCCTGGGTGCCTGTGACATGAAAGGTTCAATAGCCGCATTCGTCTACGCGGCCAAGCAGCTCATTCAGGATAAAACAGCACTCCACGGAAACCTCATCCTGGTATTCGTTGTGCAAGAAGAGCCCTGTGAAGGCTACGCACTTAAGTACATCCTGGAGGAACAAGGCATCCAACCGGATTGGGTCGTGTTGGGCGAGCCAAGCAATCTGAATATTATGCGCGGGCACCGAGGAAGGGTGTTGTTTAAGGTGACAGTCCAGGGAAAGAGCAGCCATGCTGCCAGCCCAGAGCTGGGGGACAACGCCATTACAGCAGCTGCACGGCTGATTTTCGGTATTGAGCTCCTGGCCGCAGAGCTGCCGACAGATCCATCATTAGGACCAGGAACTATTGCAGTTACGGAGATCGAAAGCCGCTCAGCCAGTATACATGCGGTTCCGCATACTTGCGGCTTTTACATTGATCGCCGATTAACCCTTGGTGAGACGATAACTCGTGCACAAGCTCAGATCGAGAGCGTGATCCGCCGGGAAGGCATCGATGCGACAGTTGAGATCGTCAATCACCAGATCACCACATACACTGGCCACGAATTTAGCGTTCACGAGGCTTTCAGAGCATGGTCTGTTGAAGAAAATCACCCTCTTATACAAACAATAGAAGCCGTCATCCGATCTGCGATTGGGCACAGCCCAAAGGTTGGGCATTGGCCTTTTTCAACAGATGGGGTATACAGCATGGGGGAAGCCGAGATTCCTACTATTGGCTTCGGGCCGGGCGATCCCCGCTGTGCTCATACCGCCGATGAACACATCCGGCTGGATGATGTCGTAAAAGCAACGCAGGTATACGCTTCGCTGGCGGCCACATTGCTCAGCAAAAGCTCGGATTAGCTCGGGAACTTTGGGAGGGAATAGACAGTGAACCAATGGCTTGAGCGACATACAATTTTCGTTATGGGGCTGGTAGGCCTATTAATAGCAGCAAGTCTTGGTCTGTTTGCCTTCAAATGGCAGCCCATCGAGTCAATACGTATCGAGCCTCCCTTACCAACACAAACGCCAGGGCCAATCCGTGTTTATGTCAGTGGTGCCGTTGTGTTGCCTGATGTCTACTCATTGCTGCCTGACGCCATTGTGCGAGATGCCATACAAGCAGCCGGCGGCCCCATAGAAGGTGCAGACGTTAGCCTCATCAACCTGGCTCAACCTCTTCAGGATGGGATGCATGTCTATGTACCGGTCATTGGAGAGACCATGCCACAACCATCACAGATGGACCAGACATTCAATGATGTTCCTGCCACGGGCATGATTATCAACATCAATACTGCATCGCAGGCTGAACTCGAAACCCTGCCTGGGATCGGTCCGGCCATTGCCGGGCGCATCATCGAATATCGCGAGAGTCAAGGCTCCTTCAACAGCATCGAGAGTATTATGGAGGTCTCCGGAATTGGACCAGCAACCTTCGATAAAATCAAAGACCTTATCACGGTGAATTAACCTATTATGATCACCAGTACAACTAATGAGCGGGTGAAGTTCGTACGTTCCTTACAGTCACAAAGACGTGCGCGACGCAAATCAGGCAAGTTTGTGCTTGAAGGCATCAACTTGATCAATGAAGCATTAGCCTCTAATGCGGGAATTGACGAAGTCTTCTACACTGACGACTTTGTCGCTACCGTCAACGGTCCGGCTATCCTCGACGGTCTAAGCCAGGCAGGCGCAGCGCTACTGGCTGTAGATGACACAGTCATGCGCGCAATGAGCGATACCAGAACCCCCCAGGGCATATTGACCGTTCTTCCGGTTCCTCACCCGGCGCCTCCTACTGAATTCTCATTTGCACTGGTGATCGATGCCGTGAGCGATCCGGGCAACATGGGAGCAATCATGCGCGTAGCAGCAGCAGCAGCCGTCCCGGTTATGTTCGTGACCGCGGGGACCGTCGACTTGACTAATCCTAAGGTTGTGCGTAGTGCAATGGGAGCACATTTCAGGCTACCTGTACAGATATTAAGCTGGGAGGGGATTGCCAACCGTCTCTCTGAGCATGTCGTCTTCATCGCTGAAGCCAGCAGCGGAGCTCTTTACTATCAGGTTAACTGGCAGCAGCCTAGCGCCCTCATTGTCAGCGATGAGGCACATGGCCCCAGCCGGGAAGCCATCGAATTAGCTCATGCCCGTGTTACTATTCCGATGCCTGGCGGCATGGAGTCTCTCAATGTGGCTATAGCGTCCAGCATCCTGATCTTTGAGATGGTTCGCCAACGCACCCATGCTTCCTGACTCTGGGAGGATATGGTGAATATTCGCTCTATCACAGCTTTCCACAACGCAGCATATCCTTTAGATAATGAGGCCCTATCCACGATAGGCCATGTCGTATTTGCTTGCCATAAAGCTCTCGTTGCGGGAGGTTTCACAGTTCAAACAGCCCGGCTGGCCACCCAGCCGTTTCCGAGCTTTCTCCAGAATATGAGTTCTCGGCAAATTCTCACGGTGTCTAAAGCTCTTGAGGAAGTCAGCAGCACCAACCACTTTGATTATGTTGCCCTCGGCCCAATTCGCCTTAACGATCCCGCTGAATACGTAGATGTCATTCCCCATATCTTAAAGGAAACTGAGAACGTCTTTGTCTGTGTCGAGATTGCTAATCAATTACATGGGGTTGATCTGAGTCGCATTCGAGCGACGGCAAGTGCCATACAAAACATCGCTCGTCTAAATGGAGACGGTTTCGCTAACCTACGGCTGGCAGCCCTGGCCAATGTTGGCCCCTGGTTTCCCTATTTCCCGGCTGCCTATCATGGTGGTGGCTCGCCGCGTATAGCATTAGCTATCGAAGGCGCTGATTTGATGATAGCAGCCATTCAAAAAGCAACCTCTTTGCGGGAAGTTCGCACACAATTGATCCGGCTTATCGAATCACGCGCGGAGCAGATGGAATCAATCGTGCGCCAGGCACTAGAAAACTCCGGAGTAGCATTTCAGGGGATCGATTTTACGCTTGCTCCGTATCCTGACGATGAACGTAGCATTGGAGCCGCGCTGGAGCAACTGGGACTACCGTCTTTCGGTATGGCAGGATCGCTAACAGTTTCCGCTTTTCTCACCGATACCCTCGATCGAGCTCGATTTACCCGTACGGGCTTTTGTGGCTTGATGCTTCCGGTGCTGGAGGACTCGCGGCTGGCCAGACGGACCGCAGAGGGTATTCTTCATCTCTCCGATCTGTTGTTTTGCTCTGCAGTGTGTGGTACCGGGCTCGATACTATTCCACTGCCTGGTAATATCGATCAAGACAAGTTGACAGCCATCCTCATGGATGTAGCCGCGCTTGCTCTGCGATTGGACAAGCCGTTAACGGCACGGCTGATGCCCCTGCCCGGCAAAGAGGCTGGTGACCCGGTGATTTTCGACTTTGAATACTTTGCCAACAGCCGGGTAATGGACGTTGAGGGAGATAAACTGACCGGCCTGCTCGACCGGGCTAAAGATATAGACATCCAGCCGCGGCGGCAGGCCAGTCAGTCGTAGTATCTACATATCAATTGGTGTTTCTAGTCTGTCCATAACCCCCCATCTGTCCATAGACCTCCGTCGGTCCACAAACCTCCATCGGTCCACAGGCCCCCGTCCGCAGAAACGCCGGAAGAGTCAGCACTCAGCGGGTTGGCCCGTGCCGTTGTTAAGCCAGTCGCGAGCACCGACATCAGAGACCCTAGCAGCATGGCGACCGCCATTACTCGGACAGCACGAACCTTCCAATTATCCGCTACGGTAAAAGGATACATTTCCCTCACCTCTTTATAATATGGGCAGAATCAAATAGCGTCTTGAGAGAAGAACTGTAACGAAGTATGGCAAGCTCTACAACGAGAGGTTTTAGAGAAGGGAACCTCTAACCCTCGCCCCAGAAATAGCATAATGCACAGCTTAATAGGGCACAAGAGCAAAAAGGCACTCAGGGGTGAAGATTCACCCCTGAGTGCCTTATAATGCAATTATTCGGCGGTGGCCAGCGATTATGCTGCTGTGCGTGTTCCCGTTCTGCTTTCCGCATCGATTCCTAACCAGAAGTGATTGGGCAGCACCATGTTGTTGGCGCGTATGTCCAAACCAATACAGCCCTGTGCTTGCACCAACAACATAGACGGATGGACATAACACACGGTTGGGGCCATACCATACTTAGCCTCATAGTGTTTTGCGGCACGCTCTATCTTTGCGCCCAGATCGCGCTGCATACTATCGTCAAACCACAACATTCCTGCTTGCATCTTTTGTTCTCCTGTCTGCGACCGCTAAAAAGGTGTACGATACATATGTTCCACCTATACTATAACAAAGTCGCCATCTCCGGTCAAACATATTTTCTACTCGCTCGTTAATGCCGGCGAACTGTCTGTTAGGTACTCAATCATACTTTGTGCTATCCTGAAGCGCGTCGCGACCTATTATTGCATATAACGAGAGGGAAGCCCCATGAGCGCAATCATTCTGGACGGCAAAGCCATAGCGAAGAGAATCCAAGATGAAGTTAAAGACGCTGTTGCTAAAATGAGCCGGGAAAAGGGGGTTGTTCCCGGTCTAGCGGCAGTTCTGGTCGGTGAAAACCCAGCCTCTCAGATGTATGTTAAGATGAAACGTAATCGCTGCGAGGAAGTAGGTATCGAATCCTTTGGTTATGAAAAGCCTGCTGATATCACGCAAGAAGAGTTGGAAGAGCTCATCAATGAGCTTAACCGGGATCCCAAGGTGCATGGTATCCTCATCCAATTGCCGCTCCCTGATCACATTGACACTGACAAAGCCCTGCAAACTATCAGCCTTGATAAAGATGTCGATGGCTTCCACCCCATTAACATCGGCAGGCTGGCGATGAAGGGGCGCGAGCCTGAATTTATACCCGCTACCCCTTACGGCTGTATGATCCTCCTGCAAGAGGCAGAAAGGCTGGTCCAAGGTTTCAAGATCTCAGGATCCAATGCTGTTGTGTGTGGGCGCAGCAACATCGTCGGGATGCCGATGTCCTTGCTGCTGGTCAAGGCCAATGCAACAGTGACTATTGTGCACAGTCGGACCAAGAACATCCCCGAAATTGTCGGCAAAGGTGATATTGTGATTGGGGCCATGGGCCGCGCCGAGATGATCAAGGGTGAGTGGCTGAAGGAAGGAGCTATCTGCATCGATGTAGCCACAGTCAAGGTCGATGCTCCTGAAGCGCCAAAGGGCTATATATGGAAGGGTGATTTCGAAGCGGAAGCCGCCAAAAAACGCGCCGCTGCGATTACCCCGGTGCCCGGCGGCGTCGGTCCAATGACCATCGCCATACTGCTCAAGAATACTCTACACGGAGCAGAACTGGCCCTAAGCTAGCTTAGCAAACACAAGCTTCGTCATACAGGTGAGTGCACCAGATTCGGTGTGCTCATTTTGTTTGTTACATTAGGGTGCAGTTGCTCTCTTTTACCAAGGACAGAAGCGAAAGAATGAGATTCATCAGGCAAGTCCATAAGTCGGTAGCGGTGCTG
>JAFGMS010000430.1 GCA_016927375.1 Anaerolineae bacterium | reverse complement strand
GACATTTGTCTTTCCTCCTCTTGGTGGCTTGGGGATGCTTCCCCATTTTAGCCACTTGGGGGGTATGTGACAAGTGTCACAATTTTCCAACCGCTTTGAATTATTCAATCAGTTCACTACCGGTAAAGCACGGATGAAAATAAATATTGTGGAGAATGATTCCGCTGACAACAATTTCACCCATACACTGGAATCGCCATATGCAAATAAGGAATTAGCAAAGAGTTCTATGTCGGTCGTCGCGCTGACCACCGCCCCCGCCTTTAGCGAAGTCCTCGCTTCCATTACTCCAAACGGCCCGGTGTTGTATATCCAGGACCGTGACCATGCGTTTCAATGGTACATCCAAAAGGGTTTTCCCCGGCATGATTATTATGATGAGACATGGCTTAAGTGGTATGATGGCATGGCTCAGGGGGCGGACCAAAAAGGCGTATGGGACGAAGCCTGGACAGCTTTCCACCATGCGCTTGCCGGATACCTCGAAAGGAATGCGATCGACATCCCACGCATCTGCTGGCGTCTGGGCAGGGCCCACATCGCCCGCGAGAATTATGACCTTGCCCCGCTCTATCTGGAGGCCGCCCGGCGCCTTTCAGACCCCGAGCAGGATATCAATCTCATCGGCATGGTACTCATCGAGAAAGCCGTTCTGGCCAGCCTGGCCCAAAGGCTTGAGGACTACACGGCCGCACTGGAACACCTGAACGAATATTTCGTGTTCCCTTCCGGACCGGGAGCATCGGTTGGTGAGAAGGCTGCCCAGTCTGTTTTCAGGGATGGGTATACCAATCACCAATGGCTGGATGGCACAGGGCAACCGATCAAATCCAGCTTGATCCTTGCAACCGGTTACTACCAGGTAAGCCTTGATATGAACCGTAAGCTTGGCAACAAACAAGGTATAGCCTTTGCTCTAGCTAACCTCGGAGATGTATGGCGAAAACTTGGAGATAAGAAGAGGGCACTCGCTTGTTGGCATGAAGCTATCCCCTATCTATCGGAGATAGAAGACCAAGAGACCGCAGGGATGGTCAATCAGTGGATGGGTGAATTGTAGAGTATAGCTCTCTCCAGTTCCATTAGTCGGGAGATGGTATTAGCCGCCCAACCTACGCTGGAGGCGACAGCGCCTGTTGGTGCTGGGTAGCCTCGGTGGTTTCGCTCGAGTAAGTAGTTGGTGAGCGAGAGTTCCAGTGCAAACCCGGCGCTGCACCTCAGCTCAATTGTTGGGCGGTCGGATAGAGCGGGGGTGCTTTTTTGGCATTGCGGGTGTGGGAAAATGCCAAAGACATATTCCGTAAACACAGTTCCGTATGTTACAATTCTTGGATGGGAGGGCTTAAGCACAGATGACAAAGTCCATACTTATTATCGGCGCTGGCATCGCTGGCCTCTCGGCTGGGTGCTACGCCCAGATGAATGGCTACAAAACCAAGATTTTCGAGATGCACGACAAGCCCGGTGGGTTGTGTACTTCCTGGAAGCGCAGAGGATACACGTTTGACGGCTGTATCAACTGGTTGATCGGCACAAGGGCAGGGTCTCCCGTTAACTGCATGTGGCAAGAGTTGGGCGCCGTGCAAGGCCGGCAATTCATCGACCACGATGTGTTGCTGCGCGTCGAGCGGAGTGACGGCCGGTCTCTTTCGGTCTATACGGACATCGATCGACTGGAAGAGCACATGAAGGAGATCTCTCCTTCCGATTCGCTCAGGATCGAGGAATTCTGCAACGGTGCGCGCAGCCTCGCCCGGTACGCCGGGATGATGAACGATTTCGATAAACCATCCAGCCTGCTTGATGGGATCAAGATGGTCATCCGGATTCTGCCCTTTATGGGAATCTTCCAAAAGTATGGCAGGATTTCGGGGGAAGCCTTTTTCGCGCGGTTCAGCGATCCTTTCCTGCGCCAGGCACTGATGACCTTGTTCGACGTGCACGGCGGCGGTACGGGAGGTCCGATAATGGGGTTGATGTACATGCTGGCTTATCTGCATAACCGTGACGGCGGCTATCCCGTGGGCGGATCGCTTGAGTTTGCGCAGGCCATTGAACGCCGCTATCTCGACCTCGGCGGCGAGGTGAGCTACGGAGCACGTGTAGAAAAGATCCTGGTAGAGGCTGGCCCAGCGGGTCGGGCCGCTCGCGCCGTCGGTGTGCGTCTCGTCGACAGTGCCGAGCATCGTGCTGACATCGTCATCTCCGCCGCTGATGGCCATGCCACGATTTTTGACATGTTGGAGGGCCGGTATGTTAGCGCTACGGTGCGCGGCTATTACGAAAAGCTGCCGATCTATCAATCCTGGATCCAGGTCTCGCTCGGCGTGGCGCGCGATCTTTCCGGTGAGGCGGTTATGGTCAGCTACCCGCTCGACGAGCCGATCGACATGGGCTACGCAAAAATCGAGCGTATCAATTTGCATCACTTTTGCATGGATTCAACCATGGCGCATCCCGGCAAATCGGCCGTAGTCATGATATTCAAGTCCGATCATGCATACTGGGAGGCTTGCTACAAAGAGCACGAGCGATACGAGGCGGAGAAAAAAGAAATTGTTGTCAAGGTCATCGATCGACTGGAGCGCCGGTGGCCGGGTATCTCGGAGCAGATTGAGGTAGTCGATGTCTCCACGCCGAGTACGGTTGAACGATACACCGGCAACTGGCGGGGTTCGCAGGAGGGTTGGCTGATCATGGCCGACACAGATCAAAGACTGCTCCTCAAAGGAATGGACAAGACGCTGCCCGGCCTGGATGATTTCTATATGTGTGGGCAGTGGGTAGAACCAGGCGGTGGTTTGCCCACGTCGGCGGGCTCGGGCCGGAACGTGATCGGTATGATCTGCAAGAGGGACGGGAAGAAGTTTATTGCCAGTCTGCCAACTGTATAGAAGATCTATAGGCCGCCCAGTTATGGTCGGCGGAGCGGTCGCCCGCCCTTCGATAAACTCAGGGCAGGCTCCCGCCGCCACTCCCGAACCGAACGTGACAGTTTC
>JAFGMS010000050.1 GCA_016927375.1 Anaerolineae bacterium | reverse complement strand
GTTACGGATGAATATCCGTAACCAGCGTCGATGTAGAGCAACCAGCATCGATGTAGAGCATTTGTCCAATGTGACATTGTCAAGGTAGTTACCTTTTTCCATGTTCAGTGGACAAGCCTACATGAAAAGCCCTGAAGGGATGCAAGCGCAATGAGTATTTTTAATGGACGTCGTCTGACTAACACGACATTCAAGCTGGATATCGAGCGCATGCGCCAGGGATGGTATTCCGATAAATACTTTGAGAATGTGGGGCACATGTTGGAGACGCTTGGCAGGCAAGGATACGTCTTTCGCGCTGAGAGTCCGCGGATCGCCAACAATGCTCTCGGTGATATGTCGGTCGGCGATATGCGTGTCGAGATGCAGTGGTTTCCCCGGCGTAAGCCCTATGCCTTGATTGCAGGCGTGGACAAGGCCCTCTCGATGTTGTATCACTGCACCGGTTTCTTTGACGATGCCGGTGAGTTCTGTGGTGCCTGGGATCAATTGGAGGTTGAGGCAGTCCAGGATGGCGTCCTGGCTCACTACAATGGCGACCCGATGGTTGTGCAACCTTCTATCAAGGTGAGAGGTATCTATCGCCACTTTGCACTCCTTGAGACTCCTACGTTGGGTATACTGTCCAGGGCCAGCCGTATCGCAACTAATGTCTACAATACTCTGGTTGCTGCTCGTGGTAAGTCTGTGTTGTTCTTCCCTGCACGCTTTGATGTCCACGAAGTTCAAGCTGCTGATGGCTATGCCTATGACATCGCTGTACAGCGTTATAACAAAGATTATCAGGGACATCTCAAGAGCTTTGTCAGCACAGATGCACAGGGGGACTGGTGGGGCGGCTTTGGCGGCGGGACAGTGCCTCATGCCGTGATTGCCTGTTTTCTAGCCAATACCACCGAAGCTATGCTGTGCTTTGCCGATACACAGCCCTCGCAGGTACCCCGTATCGCATTGGTGGACTTCAACAACAACTGTGTGGATACGTCTCTGGCTGTGGCGAAGGCCATGTTTGACCGCTACAGAGTGCTTAAGAGTCAGGGGCAGGAGGAAGAGGCAGAGAAGTTCCGATTGTTTGGCGTGCGCCTGGATACCAGCTCATCGATGCGTGACAGTGCCCTGGAACCGCTCGGTGACCCGGCTCTGGACCTGGGTGTCAACCCGCGTCTGGTCGTAGCAGTTCGTAAAGAATTGGATCGTGCGTGGGAAAGTTGGGATGTTCCAACGTCGTGGCAGGAAGAGACAAGGACATATTGTCGTGGTGTCCGGATTGTTGTCAGCGGCGGCTTCACCCCCGAGAAGATCACGCGCTTTGAATCACTGGGAACACCCGTCGATATCTATGGGGTCGGCTCCAGCCTGATGGCCAATGACGCATCGACCAACACCGACTTCACGGCTGATGTAACGGCGGTTTGTGTTGGGGATGATTGGGTGCCCATGGCTAAAGTCGGGCGCCAATCATGTGATAACCCTGACCTGGAGACAATCCCAGCCGACTATGTTGCACGCGAGGAAGCAAACAAGGGCGCGTCATAGCTGGTGGAGCAGAGGGCTACCGCAGTTGTGCGACGAACTCGCGCTGCTCCTCTTCCCATCGGTACAGAAAGATTGGCGCTTCCTGACGCCGGCCGTTGCAGTTGAACTGGGAGATGGTGAGCGGTGACGCCTCGATTTGTCCACCCATCGCCAGGCTGATTGCCAGCCAGGTTGCTTCGTAGGCACTGATCGAGAACAGTCCTGGTGGCGCTCTCAGACTTCCCTCTTCGAATCCGGCCACGAATTGCAGCGTTCGCTCATCTGTCCAGTAAGGGCTTCGCCGATCACCCGGCTTCGCCATGCCCGTGACGAAGTAGGTGCCTTCTGCGGAGCTGTCAGTCAGTTTATAGAACTGTCTTAAGCTCCACTCCGGTCCTCCTATCAGCGCATCGTTGGCGGGACTATCTTCTGTTTGGAATCGCGCCGCAGTAGCAACAATATCGCCAGAATTTTCCAACTGTAAAGTACCTGTGAGGCTCTGAGTTTGCAGCCACTCTTGTGCCGCATTCTCAAGCTGTTCCTGTGAAGGCGCGAGGTTGTATTTCTGACCTTCCGTACCGATATCACCGGTGTTGAAAGTGATCAGTGGCAGGCCGGCTTCGGAATAGACAATTGATGCCGCCTGTGTGGTTTCATCTCGCCAGTGTCCGACGACGGCCACAACTTCCGGATCGGCCGCCAGTCTGCGGGCCTGCTCGATGGCCTGCTGGGGATTGCCTGCATCGTCATAGGCAACCAGCTCGATGTTGACACCAGGGTGCCCATCCTGCTCAGCGAACTGGCGGATGGCCAGACGGGCGGCGGGAATGATCTCCTCGCCAATCTCGCGGTATCGCCCTTCGAAGGGAGCGACCAGGCCGATCTTGATGGTACGCGGGGTTGTGCTGATGCAGCCGGTGAGGGTCAGCACGGCTGTAAGTAGAAAACCCAGCCCGAGACATGTGAGTGATTTATGGACAGGCATTTTGGAGATGCTCTTCATAGGTCTTTGCAAAATTGTGCCGTCCGCTCTCATCGCAGGCGGCCCTGAAAAAGAAATAAGGTGTCTCAGCCGGATAGATAACAGCCTGGATTGAGCCAATACCGGGGTTGGCTATTGGTCCGGGTGGCAGTCCGGGATACAAATAGGTGTTATAGGGCGAATCAACACTGTGATAGTCTTCCGGGGTCAGGGCCAGGTTCCACCATTGGCCGCTGTCTGCCTGGTAGCCCATGGCATATTGAACCGTTGGATCGGCTTCCAGCTTGACCCCTGCATTGAGCCTGTTCAGGTAAACACTGGCAATTATTGGGCGCTCTTCAGCAAGCACTGCTTCACGTTCGACAATCGATGCCAGGGTAAGAACCTGATAAAGTGTCATTCCCTTTGCAGCGGCGTCGGTCCGCATCTGAGGTGTTACCTGAGCGTCGAAGTTGAGCAGCGATTTCTGGACAAGATCGGCAGCAGTAGCATCTGTTGATAACCGGTAGGTGTCCGGGAAGAGGAAACCTTCCAGGGTGGCCCCTGGTGGTACTTCTGTGATGAGGGTTGTCTCCGGAGGGATCGGTACACTGGCCCCTGTGGCCGATAAAAACTCCGCGCCATTAAACGGAATATCGCTTTGTTGGTTAAGCCAGTCGGCTATTTGCTCGCGCCGCCAACCTTCGGTGATCCGGATTGTGATCTCTGGCGCGTCGGCCTCTGTCAGGATTACTGCAAGTTGGGGAACAGTCATGTTATAGGCGATCTGGTAGCTACCTGCCTCTATCTGGGTGTCGAGCCCATAGTAACGCATGTAGTTCCGGAAAAGGGTTGTGTTGTTGATGATGCCGAGAGCGGCCAGATTATCGGCGATCTGGCCGGCGCTTTCTCCTGGGTTTACCATAAAAGGAATGGTTGTCTCGTCGTTGCTGAGGGGCGTATTCAGAGCATCCCGGTTGGCTGCCAGGTAGGTGCTCAGTACTGTTGCCTCTGCTGGGTTGAGAGACGGGTTGACGGCAAGGTTGAACTGTATGGCAGTTGGGTCGCCGTGCTGGCTGAGGTTCCTGAGCAGCATACCGCCGGCGATGATAAGCAGCCCGATTGTACCCAGCAGGATGACGACTTTTATGCCAAAGCCGAGTGTGGACTGTTTTTGATTATTCAATGTCTGTAAACGTCTCGAGCGTCTGTCCTGGTTCATCATCCCTCCCTCCGGCATCCAGGTAATCTTGAAGGATTGCCGCTGCGGCGACATCATCAAGAGGTTTTCGCCTGCGGTTGTCCCTGGCTTTGCGCCTGCCACTGGCGCGTTGGATCGCCAGAGCTTCCTCAGATGAATAGCTCTCGTCCCATAAGGTGATGGGTAGGCTGACAGCATTTGCCAGCTCGCGTGCCCACCGGATGACTATCTTTGCTTGCGAGCCAATGCCCCCCATTGAATCGGTTGGCAGCCCTACTACAATTCGAATGACCTGATTCTGCTCAACGATGGTGCTCAGGGCGGGGAATTCCTCTCCTGGCTTTGTGTGAGCGATGATGCTGTGCGGCTGGGCGAAGATGCTGAGCGGGTCACTCAGAGCCACGCCAATGCGCGCCTCACCGTAATCTATCCCCATCAGTCTTCCCTGCCGGCTCATATTCCCCCACTGATATCGACCTGAATCCGCAGCTGCAAGAGCGGCATGATGGGCCAGAATCCCGGCCAGACCTCGATGTCCGGCGGGGCGGTCAATGGAAAACCGCCCTCCAGCCGTGACTTTGCCGTGTCGATCGTCCGCCCGTGCACCAGCTGCCGCACCCTGGCAGGCGGGATGTCTGTCAAGACCTCACCGGTGCCATGCATGATGAACGTGACACGGCGCTGGTCGTCGATTTGGGTGACTTCGCCGCGTCTGAAGAGCAGCGATTCGGCGCTGATCTGATACCCAGCCCCAACCCTCTTACTGAGCTCGACGTAGGCCGCCTGGCGCGCCAGGCGCTCATCGATGGCAATGCTTTGTACTGTGGCGCGCATGTCCAGGCTGACTTTCTCGGCCTCTTGCCCGATGGGGCCGCTGTAGGTTTCAAAGTCGATCAGGACCACAGCCAGCGTTTCGGCGGGAATAAACTCCGTCTCTTGCAGCGCAATAAAGGGATCGGTCTGCATGCTGGCATAGGCTCTTTGTTGAATCTGCTGAAGCGCCAGCGAGCGCACGCGATCGTAATCTTCCTGTGAGATTGCCTGGGTTTCAGTGACATCTCCCCCGTGTGTAGGCTGTGGATTGGTAACGGCAATGCGCGATGCCAGCAGACCCTCGATCTCATTGATGCGGTTGCTGGGCAGATTACCCTCAAAGCCCGGATCGACGGCTTCGATGGGAACCTCGACCGTCTCCCCCGTTTTGCCTGGAATGGTCGCATCGGCCAGGGTTACAAAGCGCACCGGCAGTGCTGCACTGGTCCGGATGATCGTTCCGGCCGGTATATTCACCTGATCGTCGAGGAGATTGGTGAACAGTGCTGTGCCTTGGGCTTTCTCTGAAGGAACATCCTTCACCCCTGTAACATCGATTGTCTCCGATGCATCAACCTCGATACCGACAACCCGAGCCGGGATGATGCGATTGGGATTATCGATGGCGGTGGCCTCAGGGTCGGCGATGACGGTAGTTGTTACCGATACCTGGTTGGCAGCCGGCTCAAGCTTAACGATTGCGCTGGGCGCAATGAGGATGATACCTGCTATCAACAGGAAAAGCGTGCTTCCTAGCAGGGCGATTTGAATGGTGCGTCGCTGCCGGGGGGAAAGGCGCTTGTCGGTAGAACGCAGTCGTGTCGCAGCCTCGATGAGATCGGCATCCAGCGCAGATGCCGGGCGCTTGGAGCGGTCGATCTTCATCCGGGCACGCGGCGTGCGCCAGTAGCGCTTGTGGCTGGCTTCCACGGTAGGAAAGCAGGCCAGGCGCAAATCACGCGCATTCTCGATCACAATAGGGTCTTTGGTAATGAGTGCGAGCTGGGCCTTCTGGCGGGTAGCCTCGCGTTGAAGCAGCACCAGATCGAGCTTGCGTTGGAGGATAGGATGAGCCGGATCGTCCGGAAATACCAGCAGGACTCGCGCAGCGCGAATCCATCCCAGCTTATCACGCACTGAGGTGATGTCGTCATGTGCTTCGAGATGGATGATTTGTTCTTTCAAGGCACACTGTCAATCGTTGATGAGTGATCAAGGCATGTCAGTACAAGAATCTAAACGAATGATACACTGTACGCAAAAAGTGACAAAACTCCTGAATGAATGTCAGCTTTAATCTAACCTGGCTTGGCTGCAATTCTCTGGTACCGGCTGTTGTGGTAGACTCTGCTAGGATGTCTGAAGGTTGGTCTTTCTTTTGTAGGAGTTGCCACCATTGTGTTTCACTCAATTCGGGCGTCTGTTCTGACGCGTATGCGCGCCCTGGAGCAAATCGATGCCAGGGATCGGCAGGATGGTACTCCTCGCCTGGAGCGCCTGCGCCAGGTTGCCCCTGAGACGGGCAAGTTTCTGGCCTTGTTGGCTGCCAATGCTCCTGATGGAGAGTATCTTGAAATTGGTACGAGTGCAGGCTATTCTACGATGTGGCTGGCGCTGGCTTGTGAGATGCTGGGGCGAGAGATAATAACCTTCGAAGTGCTGCCGGAGAAAGTGGCATTGGCAAGAGAGACTTTTCAGGCAGCTCAGATGGAGGAAACAGTCAAGCTGATCGAAGGTGACGCCCGTCAATATATCTCACAATATGAGCGTATAGGGTTCTGTTTCCTGGATGCCGAAAAGGAAGTCTATGAGAACTGCTACGATATGGTAGTTCCCAGACTGGTCAAGGGCGGTTTGCTGGTGGCGGATAATGCGATCAATCACCAGGATACGTTGCAGTCGATGCTGGACAAGGCGCTGGCGGATGAGCGTGTCGATGCGTTGGTCGTGCCGGTTGGCTGGGGCGAGCTGATCTGCCGCAAAATCTGAATAAGCTTTTTGCCTGCGTGGCCTGGTGGGCAATTTTGCCATATGGATACTCGCCTTCGCGGGAATGACAGAAATAGCGAAAGTATGGCAAGCTGCTTCTTGTGAAAGCAATAGATGCATGTAGAGCTTTTGACTCACGCCTCAGAGTACTATCTTCAAGGGAGAATACGCTATGACTTCAACCCCGCTTGGTACCAATACGGTTATGCAGGTCGGCTTGATAGTTCACGACATCGAGAAGACTGTTGAAGCCTGGGCGCTGCTGCTTGGCGTCCCCCAGCCGGACATCATGGTGACCGATTCCGTCGATGTGGCCCACACTGAATATCAGGGTAAGCCCACTCCCGCCCGTGCTAAACTGGCCTTCTTCCAGATAGGCCAGGTCACGCTGGAACTGATTGAGCCTATCGACGAGCCCAGCACCTGGGACGATCAGCTCAAGACCCATGACCAGAGCCTTCACCATATCGCCTTTGAAATCGATGGGATGGCTGAGCGACTTCCGAGGCTGGCCGAGCTTGGGCTGCCGCTCATTCAGCGCGGCGACTATGAGGGTGGGCGCTATGCCTACCTGGATGGTCAAGAGAAGTATGGTGCTGTTATCGAACTGTTGGAAAACGACTGATTATCCTAGTCGGCTCTGGTATCTGCAGCTGGCACGAAATCCTATCTGCAATTGGTTGAGATCCTTATAGGAAATGGTTCAAATCCTCATGGGAAACGCTCCAAATCCTTATAGAATTCGGAGTAAATCCTCATAGGATCGAGAGCAGATCCTTATAGGAAACCGACCAAATCCTTATAGGAAATTGGGCAGGTCGAAGCAGGCCTGAGATGTGGTCCGGACGCGTTTGTGCTTTTGGTTGAAAGGAGATTGCCATGAGGCTTGGAGGGCCTATATTCGACAAGTATTCCGATCCCCAGTCGTGGGTGGAGGCTGTGGTGACTAAGGGATACAGGGCAGCCTACTGCCCGATTTCCGTCGATGCAGATGAAGCAACTGTACAGGCTTATGCCTCAGCTGCAGTGGAGGCCGATATCGTCATTGCCGAGGTTGGGGTGTGGAATAATCCGCTCAGCCCGGACAGTGAGACACGCATTGCGGCCATAGAACGCTGCAAAAGAAGCCTCGACCTGGCAGACAGGATCGGTGCGCGCTGCTGTGTCAACATTGCCGGCTCGCGGGGTGAGCAGTGGGACGGTCCGGATGACGCTAATTTGACGCAAGAAACATTCGACATGATCGTGGCGGTGGTGCGGGAGATCATCGATGCTGTTGAGCCGCGCCGTACCTTCTATACGCTCGAACCGATGCCGTACATGTATCCCGACTCAATCGACAGCTACCTGCGGCTCATCGAGGACATCGACCGCAAAGCGTTTGCCGTCCATCTCGATCCCGTCAATATCATCACCAGCCCGCAGCTCTATTATGGAAATGCGGCTTTCCTGAAGGAGTGTTTCGCCAAACTGGGGCCTTATGTCAAGTCGTGCCATGCCAAGGATATTATCCTGCGCGGCGCGCTTACTGTGCACCTGGATGAAGTGCGGCCGGGCCTTGGGCACCTTAGCTACCAGACTCTTTTGAGGGAGATGGACGCGCTCGAAGAGGATGTTCCTTTGATGGTCGAGCACTTGCCTGACGAGAATGAATACCGACAGGCTGTGGAGTACATCCGGTTCGTCGCTCGCAGCGAGAATCTGGCAATATAGCCTGATGTCGTAGCCTTGGTAAGGAGCAGTGTGCTCATGAGGACGGTAAAGCTTTTGGGTGGTATGCCAGATCGGGAGCCTGGTCTGCGTTGGGTGGGACGGCTTCTGCGGGGAGCTACCTCCACTATTGCAGTTGGGCCTAAATAGACCCAGAGTTAGAATGCGCTTCTTGCCCAACTGTTTAAGTGTTCCAGGGCAAGCTATAAGGTAGCACTCGGAAATACCGTGGACAAGCCGGCCAAGCCTGGTTTGGCGCTCATAACCTCACCCCTGAGAAGCGTAGCAGCTCGATACGCGATTTGCCTCCCCTTTCCGCCTGGCGGAGAGGGTGCCGTCGCCGGCATAGCTATCAGCCACTGTTGCAGGGGGTGAGGTTCAGCGTCCCGCACCTATTAACCACGCTATTCTCGCATGCTACCCCAAAAAGGAAATTCCTATAGTATCAAGTTATTGTGTGATTGACGATTGAGAAACAGATTGTTGCAACGACCAGGCAATTATCCAATCGGCACCTGTCTTGTTGTCCAGTACATCCACGCTGCCGGGCTGCCTGTCAT
>JAFGMS010000049.1 GCA_016927375.1 Anaerolineae bacterium | reverse complement strand
ATGACAGGCAGCCCGGCAGCGTGGATGTACTGGACAACAAGACAGGTGCCGATTGGATAATTGCCTGGTCGTTGCAACAATCTGTTTTTCAATCGTCAATCAGAAAATAGCCCGATATCACCAATTTGCTTGGATATCCCTATGCCTTATAGCCGATCTTGCGCAGGAACTCTTTGCGGCGAGCAATGTCTGCCTCGCCTTCGACGCCCTTGGGACTAAAGCCATCAACCACGCCCATGATGCCTCGCCCCTGCTCCGTCTCGGCAATCACCACCTCGACCGGATTGGCTGTTGCGCAGTAGACGCGGCATACCTCGGGGATCTGCTTGATCACATTCAGGATATTGATCGGGAAGAAGCCCTCTCCCAAGAAGACGATGAAGCTGTGCCCGGCCCCAACAGCCTCGATATTTTTGCAGGCCAAGTCAATCATGTCCTGATCGGTGCCGGACCAACGCACCAGGCATGGTCCGGAAGCCTCACAGAAAGCCAGACCGAACTTGATGCCCGGCACGGCAGCAATCAGTGCCTCATGCATATCTTCGACGGTTTTGATGAAGTGGCTTTGCCCCAGAACGAAATTGATGTCTTCCGGCTTCTCAATATTGACAGTTGACATTTCCATAGGTATATAGCCTCCTAATGAGCATATCAGAACGATTACCCAGACCCAGAATGCTGTGCCTCGACAGCTATGCCACAACAGCCCTCAGTCCATCGCCTGTTAGCCCAGTGAGCCGTGCCGGAGTGATGGTATTGTTGAGCATCTCTGAAGTCGTCGTAAACACACGCAGATAATTACCCGTCAGCCCCGACCAGATGTAGCCATCCGGCGTGGCCCTGTAGGCCGACTCCCACAGCACATCGTAGACACGCCCGATTTGCTCTTGCTGGTATACCATCCACAAACGCTTGGAAAGAGCCAGCATGTGGGCACTCCGTTCTTTCTTGATCGCCTTGGGGACATGATTGGGCATACGCGCGGCGGCAGTGCCAGGGCGCGATGAATAGGTAAAGACATGCAGCCGTGCAAAGCCCATTGCCTCAACAAATGCCAGCGACTCGGCAAACTCGGCCTGTGTCTCACCAGGGAAGCCAACGATGATATCAGCGGTGATGGCCAGATCAGATATCCTCGCTCGTGCCGCTGTAACTAACGCAGCAAACGCCTCCTGGGTGGTACGGCGAGCCATCCGCCGCAGTGTTGCATCGCAGCCCGATTGCAGCGGCAAGTGAATATGCGGGCACAGACGCGGATCGGCCCACAGGTCAAAGAACCCGGCATCCAGATCCCAGGGTTCCAATGAAGAGAGTCGCAGGCGAGAGACATTCGTCTGCGACAGCAATGCCTCAACCAACTCACGTAATCCGTGCAACTGCCCGAGATCGTGCCCATAGGACCCAAGATGAACCCCTGTCAGGACAATCTCCTGATAACCCGCACCGGCAAGCAGGTTTATCTCCTCGATAATTGCATCCGGCGAGCGACTGCGTCCTTTACCGCGCAGCACAGTCGTAATGCAGAAGGTGCAGCGATTATCACAACCGTCTTGTACTTTCACGAACGCTCTGGTCCGTCCCAACGAGCCAGGTTTTAGGATCTCTCGCGCCAGCGGCTCACGCTCATAGAACGGCGCACTGTCTTCTGAAACAAGATCGATTAGATTGTCTTTTTGCCGGTTGCCGATTACCTGTGTGACACCTGGCAGATGAGACAACCGCTCAGGCGCAAGCTCAGCATAGCAGCCTGTTGCTACGATAGCGGCCTGTGGGTTGGCTCGCCCCGCCTGGGCGATCATCTGACGGCTCTTGCGGGCCGCCTCTTTGGTAACGGCGCAGGTATTGAGAACAATAACGTCGGCCTCTGCCACGTTGTTGGTGATTACATCGCCGCGCCCAGCGAACCGGCGTGCCATCTGTTCGATCTCAGCCTCATTGAGACGGCAGCCGACAAAATCCAAGAAAATCCTGCGGGAAGTCATGGCTCTTTGACAACCAGATTATCGAAGCCAATGGTAGCAGTAGCCATCGTGGTGCTCTCACCGTCAAAGCCCACGTAGCCCTGTGCTCCTAACCCAATCCGGCCACTTGGCAAATCGGAATCTTGCCAGGTATCTACCAGCCCGCCACCCAGACACTGATCTGGATTATTAGGATCCCAGAGAGGCTGCACATCATCGCCGACGGAAACACAGAGCATCAACACTGTGTCATTGACTTCGAAGCGAAAAGCATTGCCTATTGCAGTCAATCGAATATGGTTGTTGGCTCCTCCGGTCTGAATAGCCGGGGATAAATTCCACTCGCTGACAATGGTCGGGGAACCCTCTCGAACTTTGCTGAGAGAATAATAGCCGTCACTGGAAACATCGAAGCGGTTGTAGTTCTCTTTATCAGTCAAACGGAAAACTATGATCATGCTGTTGTCATCCGGCCCATCGAGTTTAGCTGCATCGACATCAAGCACGAAGTCATCGAAAGTATAGCCCAGTCCCGACCACGCGCCCGTATCGACCAGGGCATTGACGCCCACGACCAACCGCCCATCTCCGATCTCGGACCAGATAAACCCGTCATCGAATATCTCCCAATCGGAGGCAGCATCAGGATTCTCGAAATCGGAATAGTAGAGCACGCCGGGCGTGCTGCCACCTGGAGGCGTTGGCGGGACGGTTGGAGCAGGTTCGAATAAAGCGGCGATCCTATATTGAAAAAGAAAGATCAGCCCACCGATCACGAATAACGCCAACACGCCCAGGATCACAAACCCCCATCGGAAACGGCGTCGGGGTTTCCTCGGACGCTGCAAGGTAACAACTTCAGATTCCTTCTTAGCCATCGGACAACCTTTCTGTGGAAGAAGCTGTCAGCGGTCAGCCTCTTGTTTTTTCATTGGGCAGAACAAAGTCGGCTGATGGGCGATTGTACACAGGCTCTAGAGCAGGGGCAAACCCGTGGAGATCGGAAGGCAAGCAATAGCTCTACCGGGATGCACAGACTGAGGTGAATCTTCAGTCAATACCTCCAACAATGACAATGAGGTTGGCTAACAGGACTATGAAAGCTGCAACACCCGCCATGACAAGACTGACTATGGGCCAATGTGTCGTATGTGCACTACGGTTGATTCTGATATTCACTACAGTACAAAGCACAATCAGTGCCGCTGCCAGGCCATAACACAGCATTCCCGCCCAATCGACATGCTCGGTAAAACCCCACATTCCAAGGATAGCCAGCACTGGTGCACCCATGAGGGTGAGGAATCCCAGAAACATACCGCGCACCTCGACCATTGGCGGCATTGTCGGTGCTGGAGCAGACCCTCCTTTCCCATCCCCTCGGGCCACCTGGATACCTCCCATCAGACCTGCCAGTGCCAGTGCAGCCACAAGACACCAAAGCGAGAGGATCGGAACAGCGTTGCAATAACCAGGATCTGGAGCAGCTAACGAGGTAACCCAGAAATCATGAGTGGAGTAATAGATCTTTATCGTCGAGCCAACCTTGAACATATCATACTGCTCTTCACTCACTTTGATGGTCTTCTCGCCAACCCAGGCTATGTCCTCTGGCAAGTCAATCTGGTATTCATAGCAAACCCAATAGGAAGGGCCACCCCTCGAACCTGAGCTTTCCTCCTTGCTCACGATTGTCGCTTCAGTAGGCTGGCCATGTGCGTTGATTTGGGAATATTCATACCATTCTCGGATAGCCCACCAGGCAACAGCAGCAGCCAGACAAAAGAATACTCCCAGCACCACGAGAGCCTGTTGCCCAGGACGTAGAGTATGCTGCTCTTTCGATTTGCTCTTTATTGTGTTATCAGGTTCATCTCGCAGCTCCATACCCTACTGCTCCACGCGGAACTTCGCACTTCCCAACACCTCACCCTCATAGACAATCTCGACGATGTAGTTGCCAACCGGCCAGGACGAATCATCGTTCATCAACACAAAACCGGCGAAGTCCTCACCATGTCCTGTACCATCACCAGCATCGATGTAGTTGGGATCGAGTTTTGTCTCAGCGATGATCTCGCCCTGGTAGCTCCAACGAGCAGCCAACTCCATATCGGGCCGGAAGTCATTCATCCGGACAGAGACGAAGAATACGTCATCAGGCTCAAAGACATCGGTAGCTTCAACTGGCTGATAGTTGTCGTAGAGTGCTGTAGCCGGCACAACATCAAGCACCTGCAGCGACCGGTTCCCAACTGCGAAGGTCACACCGAGCGCGACCATTGCGATAAGCATCAACACAGATCGAACGATCGACCAGATATATTTTCTGCGCCGAGATTGGGGATCAAGCCGGGGACGCATTATGCTCGGAATTTTTCTTCTCATCCACTCTCCAATCGTTCTAAAGCCCGCCGGGCGAGATCTCCAAAGGCGCCATGTGGGTCCAGCTCAACAGCATGTTGGTAGTGCTGGACCGCCTGGGATACCTGACCGCGGGCCTCCAAAAGTGTGCCCATGTGAACATAGGCCCGTACCAGCTCAGGGTCGAGCGCTAGGGCCTGTGAGACCTCAACAAAAGCTCGATCCAGGTTGCCGAGCAAGAAGTAGGCCCATCCCAGCGTGTCACGAGCCTGAGCATTCTCCGGAGCTTCTTCGACCAACTCCTGAGCCAAAGACAACCCTTCGTTTTCGACTTTGTACTCAGCATCAACATAAAATTGTGCCAACAAGATCCGGAAGCGAATATCGCCCGGCGCTACCCGCACAGCCTCTTTCATCCACACTTCAGCATACTCATAGGCATGTTCGATGCGATGCGTATCGGCGATCTCGACAGCAAAGGCCGGGTTGCTGCTGTCGAGATCGTAAGCATGCTCAAAACGAACCCGAGCCTCTGCCGGCCGGTTGAATTCTTTCCAGGTCAAACCGACCAGGTAGTTTACCAGAGGGTTGTCCGGCGAGAGCGCCAGAGCCTGATGGGCCGCACTCAGTGCAGGTTGATCCAACTTAGCCCGTACATAAGCCAAATAGGCCAGAGACTCGCTGTAGGCCAGATTAAAGTTGTAGGCACGTGACAGCGCTACCTCAGCCAGTTCATATTCATTAAGGCTAATATAGAGCACACCCAGCTTCGCATAAGCCAGATCCGGCGGCTGGGTCGACCTCTCAAGGAGATAGTTTTGCAGCGGTGCAAGCCGGGAAGCCATCTGAGAATCCAGATCTACCGCTTGCGCCAAAGACTCTGCTGCCTGATTGGGCTGGTCGAGTGCCTGGATAAATCCCAAACGAGCAAACGCTTGGGCATCGCCGGGTGATAGCTTGGTCAGTCCTTCCAAGGCCGCGCTGGCCTGCCACCACGCCTGCTGCCGGATGGCGCTATCAGCCAGCAGCCTGAGCGCATCTGCATCAAGCACGCCGGCGTCCTTTGCTGTGTCCCAAAGGTTGGTTGCCTCTTCGAGACTACCCTGGCGAGAGTAAATAGCCGCCAGCCAGACTGTTTCGTCAAGCAATAATGGGCGCAGCCGGGCCAGTCGTTCCAAGTCGTGCTGTGCTCCAGGCTCATCACCAACAAGCAGTCTCTCTCGAATCGCCGCTATCAGATGCTCCGGTTCCCAAGGCTGGTACGAGATCGCAATATCAAAAGCTTCTGCTGCCTGGGCATGTTCGCCCATCTCAGATAGCTGTTTAGCCTGTTTAACGCTGCTTAACAAGGTAAGCGGCAGAGGGGCAATCTGAAGCAGCGAAATCACCACGATAACCGCAAGTAACTTTAACCAAACATAACTACGCCACGAGTGCGCCATTTTGACTATTCCAAAATTATTTGCTTGACTAGACAAGTTTCTGGTACTATACTGCGGGACAAGATACAATCGCCACAATTCATGGGGCTCATTGTCTTATCATGCGATATCTTCACATGAAAACCAAATTCGATCCACTTAGTTCTACTTTCCGTTAAAACACGGAACACAAGGAGGTCACATGGCACAGGTTACATACGAACATGTCACAAAACACTGGGGAGATGTTGTAGCCGTCAACGACTTAAACATCGAAATTGCTGACAAGGAGTTCCTTGTCTTCGTTGGTCCTTCCGGCTGCGGCAAGAGCACCTCACTGCGTCTGCTCGCCGGGCTGGACGATCTCACCAATGGTGATATTTATATCGGCGATAGGCTCGTTAACGAGATTCCACCTAAGGATCGCGATATCGCTATGGTATTCCAGTCTTATGCTCTGTATCCACACATGAGCGTCTATGACAATATGGCTTTCGGGTTGAAGCTGCGCAAGCTTCCTAAAGCCGAAATTGACCAACGTGTACGCCATGCTGCTCAGGAACTGGGCATCGAGCACCTCCTGGACCGCAAGCCAAAAGCGCTCTCCGGCGGTCAGCGGCAGCGTGTGGCAGTCGGACGCGCCATCGTGCGCGAGCCAGCCGTCTTCCTGATGGACGAGCCGCTCTCGAACCTGGATGCTAAGCTGCGAGTTGAGGCGCGTGCCATGATCCAGCGCCTGCACCACCGGCTAGAAACAACCTTCATCTACGTTACCCACGACCAGACTGAGGCTATGACGATGGGTTCGCGCATTGCCGTTCTTAAGGACGGCATTCTGCAACAGGTCAACACGCCACAGGTGCTTTATGACAAGCCCGACAACGTCTTTGTGGCAGGGTTTATCGGAAGCCCTAGCATGAACTTCTTTGATGCCACAATGATCCAGGAAAACGGTGGCGCCTATGCTGACACAGGCGCATTCCGCGTCCGAGCCCCGGAGAGCAAACGGGACGCCTGGATGCAAACAGCAGGCCGTAGAGTGATCCTGGGTGTTCGACCCGAAGACATCCATGACCCCAACTACGCCCCGCCCGGTATCCGGCCACTTGAGGTCGAAGCCCTCGTGGATGTGCGTGAGTTGATGGGTAATGAGGTCTTCTTGTATCTGAAATCCGGTAACCATGACTATATTGCCCGGGTAGACCCGCGTACCGCGGCCTATGTTGGTAACCGGATCGAGGTCGTCTTCAACGCCGAAAACATGCACCTGTTCGACGCAGAAACCGAGCAAGCGCTCCGCTAATCATTGACGAAACAAGAGACTGGCTCCCAATCAGATAGTAATTGGAGCCAGTTTTCTTTTTCTCACAAAGTTTTACGCAAGAGCAGATCTATCCAGTTGACAACACCTGGGTATTGGTCCGGGGGTGTTCACCTCAAAGCCCGGAATCTCACTTAAAGGACGGAATGAACAGATCGCGCTCTTGCTTCTGCATTGTCCTTGCGACCAAGACCCTGATATGGAAGACTCGCCTGCACCAAATAGAGTATCACCCTGGCGCGACTACTTTTCCATTCAGTCGAGCAGATCTTGAATCTTATTGACAATACCGGCGAAATCGAATGGCTTGGGCATGAAGTGTGCTTTGAGTTGGTCCAGTTGTGAGCGCGGAGGCGGCTGGTAGGCTGAGACAATTAGAATGGGACGCTTCTCTCCGGCACTGCGTAGCTTCTCGGCCAGTTCCAAACCCGTCATACCCGGCAAACGGATATCGAAAACCAGGATATCAGTCTCATCTACGGGAGGCTGCCCGCCCGTGATCTGTTTGTAGGCCTCTTCTGCACTGCCATAAATGGGACTGACCTCAATACCAAATAGATCGAGTCCACTCTTGAGCAGTTCCGCAATGGCCGGTTCATCCTCAACGTACAACACCTTGATCCCTTTTTCGGTAGGCATATTTGTGTGACTCCAAGGATTAGAAATCAACCTGGGTAGAACAATCGACGTTGTCTATTCTAGTCGAATTTAGCTACGTGCGAAAGTTGGCGATTTCTCGATTGGCATATAGCATATAGTCGATGGCTTATAGTTGACAGCTGTAAACTCATTGCTTTTCGCTCGGGACTATTTTTGGGAGGAAAACCGGTCATGTCTGCCAATCTAGACGAACATCTCTCACCAATTGCCAGTGAGGTCCTCCGATCAGCGCAGGCCGAAGCGGCCAGGCTGCATCATCCGGAAGTAGAGCCCGAACACCTGCTGATCGCACTCTCTGCGAACCGGCGAGCCATGTCCACCGCCATGCTCAGGGAGCTCGGTGCCGATATTCCTCGTCTGCAAGGACAGCTTCGCAAAGCTGCCGGAACACCGGCTGTCGGGCCGTTCAAAAGTGCACCATACAGCGCGAGATCGCAGCGCGCTCTGGTGCTGGCCTCCGATGAAGCAAGAGTGTTCGGCAGTCGGAGCATCGATACCCAGCATTTGCTGGCGGGAATAATTCGGGAAGGAAGCGGCGAGGCCAAGGATCTTCTGGCCGCGCAAGGTATCAGCCTGTATGGCGTGCACCGGCTGCTCCGCTCGCTTGATTTCCGCGATGGTGACCTCCTCCCATCGTTCGACATCAGCAAATCACCGCTGATGCGCTCCCCAGCCGCGGCAGCGCTGAGACGCCTCCCGATCTCCGTCAGCTCCATTTTCCTGGGCATCGTAGGCATCACCATGTTGGTTGGGGTGCTCACCTATACACATATCTTCCTTCCCTGGGTTTTTGCCTTCCTATTTGTGATCGGCGGCTGGGTGATCTCACTCTGCCTGCACGAGTTCGGTCACGCTGCTGTCGCCTACCTGGGCGGTGATGTCGATGTGGTCAACAAGGGCTACCTGACACTCGACCCTCGCAGATATACCCATCCGCTCCTCAGCATCCTTTTGCCGATCGTATTCCTGCTGCTGGGCGGCATCCCTCTACCGGGCGGTGCAGTATATATCAATAAGCATCTGATCCGCTCGCCGCGGATGCGCAGTCTGACTTCCGCTGCCGGGCCGGGCATGACCTTCCTATCTGGTTTTATACTGTGGCTGCCACTGATCCTGATTAGCCCTCTCGAAGCTGCCAATCACATCGAGTTCTGGAGCGCCTGGGCCTTTCTGACCTTTCTTGAGATCATCGGTATGTTCATCAACCTGCTGCCCATCCCCGGCATCGATGGCTTTGGCATTATTGAGCCCTATCTTTCCCTCCGCATCTTGAACGTGGCACGCCAGATCAGGCCTTATGGCGTCTTCATCCTCTTCGCGATCCTCATATTTCCAAATCCTATCGGGGCGTTGTTCTGGAGTGCTGTCCAGGGATTTGCGCAGCTCGTAGGGCTCAATATGGAGTTGGTTGGTATCGGTTATGGCATCATACCCCGGCTGCGATGATCAGATTGCCCCTTTTGCCCCCGCGCCTATAATGGGTGCCTAACAGAACTATTCTCATTTTCAAGGAAAGGAGCACACTATGACGGGCAAACGGGAGAAGGTGACTATTCAGCGAGAGAACGAGAAGGGGCAGCAATGGGGCTGGCAGGGGTGCTGGCTGGAGCTGGATGATGTGACGGGGATGCTGCAGCTTAGCCAGGCCGGCATCATTGGGGGCAAGTGGAACATCGCCATTCGCCCTGACCAGCTGACCAGCTTCACCATCGAGATGATCAGCGACAGCAGCTCGACGGCCATGATGTACGGCGGCGGTGTGCTGGGCTATGGTGTTGCCGCATTGATGTCACGTTGGGTCAAAATGCCGGTCATCAGACTCGAACAGCAGGCGGCTGAGCCCGGGCAAAAGTGGGTGCAAATCCGGGGCGGCGGCCTTAGCCCCCGCAAGACAACCCGCGATCTGGCCAAACGCATCGCTTCCGTGTTTCAAGAGAAGGGCTACAAAGGCATGCTGCCCGATCTGGTCGATGACACCCCCTGGAAATATCCCATCATGCCGGTGCTGGCCGGTTGCGGCCTGGTGATCGCGGCTGTGCTTCTGTTGACGATTTGCCTCATTGCAGTAGGAGGCCTGGAGTAGGAATTGCAATAAACTTGATCGGCAATAACCGAGTCACGCATACAATAATCCGGTTTTTACGCATAGCACGCCTATTGCCGATCAAGTCTATTGTATTTCCATAGTCCTCCTAGCCTTTTAAGAATCCGGGGGAAGAACGATGGCCGCAACACTCATCATCCTCGCCTTTTGTATAGCAATAACATGGCTTATCTATCGATTTCCTTTACGCAATGCAAAGGAACCGGCCGATTATCGCAAGCTGCTGCTTTTCTTTGGGGTGATCATCCTGTTCCTGGTATTCAACACACTGCTTGCACTGGCCGGGTATGGCGGCTTGGGTCTGGCGGTGACGGGGACACCGCTCACCTCTACCCAAGCACTATCAGACATCAGCTCAGGAGATGGAGTGATCCTGGTCGGCGAGATCAGTCCGGACAACCGCGGCATCTACAGCGATTACGCGGCATACCAGGATGAGACTCACCTCTGGTCGCCCGATGAGCTGTGGATCGATCTTGATGATGGAACAATTGCCGTCACCAATGACACCTACAGGGCAACCGGCTGGCCGGTGGATGCTATGGGGTACACCTATCTCAGGGCCGGTCAGCCGGTGGTCGCCGTGGGATACCTGGAACGCAACACGACACTGGTGAGCAGGGATGACAGTCTCTCTGTGCGAGCAGATATCGTCTATGCAGGCAGCCTCGACGATTTCCGCTCGCGTGCCCGGATCAACCGGCTGCTGGCTGCCGCATTGGTGATTGTCAATGGGGCGGTTGTTATCGTAGTTGTGGTGCTGCCGGTACGCCGCTGTCTCATCGGGATGAGGAAAGGCATCGGTTAGCATCCAAGCCGGGTCTGAAGCAGCCCGCCAAGACTGGTGCCTTGACATAGAGCAGCTAGACGCAAGCAAGAAGAGACAAATCCCCACATAACCCGCCACCACACCACCTCCTCCTCAAACCGCGACTTCTCGCGGTGGGAGATCAAAGAATGTACCCAGTGGCAACCCATAAGGATTACCTGTACTTCAACATGTACGGGCAGGGCATAGGTATCTTCAAACTGGTCCCCAACTGATGCGGCGAGGCCTGGGTCTTCCTCAGACCACATCGGTAATCACCTGATTCGCGTTACATCGTTGATGCAGTGCATTGCATCGTTGATGTATCACACTACATCGTTGTTGTAACGCGTTACATCTTCGATGTCCTGCCTTCCAGTCAACCCCGCACAGCCTCTGGTCTAACCCGCACGCGTTCTGGCCTAACCCGCGTGCCTTCTGGTCTAACCCGCACGCGTTCTGGCCTAACCCGCATGCCTTCTAGTTTGACCCGCACGCGTTCCAGTCTGACCCGCGTGCCTTCTGGTCTAACCCGCACGCGTTCCAGTCTGACCCGCACATGTTCTGGTTTAACCCACGCGTCTTCTGGTCTGACCCGCATGCCTTCTGGTTTAACCCGCGCGTCTTCTGGTCTGACCCGCATGCCTTCTAGTTTGACCCGCACGCGTTCCAGTCTGACCCGCATGCCTTCTAGTTTGACCCGCGCATGTTCGGTCTTGACCGGCATACATCCTGGGCTGCCCGCCACCCTCGGTGACACCCAATCGTCAATCGTCAATCAGCAATCGTCAATATTCTCGTCTTCCGCTACAATCCCCGGCATGGATATCATCCTGACCCACGATAATTCTGACTTCGATGCACTGGCCTCGCAGCTGGCGGCTCACAAGCTGACGCCGGAGGCGACGCCGGTCCTTTCAAAGCGCCTGAACCGCAACGTCCGGCACTTCCTGGCACTTTACCGGGACGAGTTGCCCTTCATCAGCCATGCCGACCTGTCCCGCAGGCCCATCGAGCAGGCCATCATCGTCGACACCCAGCACGTCCAGACGGTGCGCGGCATGAGCCGGAAGACCGCCATCCAGATCATCGACCACCATGCCCGGCGCGAAGACGTCCCGGAGAACTGGCAGATCAGCATCGAGATGGTCGGTGCCACCACCACGCTGCTCGTCGAGCAGATCAAGGAGCACAAGAT